>JBHENR010000147.1:0-6549 GCA_046262555.1 Gemmatimonadota bacterium
GCCCACGATGAGCCCGATCAGGGTCGCGATGACGATCAGCATGTCGACGGAGAGAGAGTCGGCCACAGGAACGAGGGAGTATAGAGGGCCCCGTCCCGGGGATCAATCGCCGGGCGCCGCCGGCCCGGGTGGTTCATCCACGCGATCGGCGACCCGCCGGGGCATCGCCTCCGGGAACGGCTCGACCGCCCCGCCCGGCGCGAAATCGGCGCGTTCGATGTCGAGCAGCTTCAGCTTGTAGATCAGCGTGGTGCGCTGGAGGCCGAGAATCCGCGCCGCCCGGGTGACGTTTCCCCGGCAAGCGCGCAGGATGCGCAGCAGATGCACCCGCCGCACGGTGTACCAGGAGAGGTCGGCGGTATCCTCGCCGGTCGGGGACAGGCCGAGCCCGAGGTCCTCGATGCCGATCCGCCGGCCGAGCGCGAGATGGAACCCGCGCTCGAGCGTGGCGTTGAGTTCGCGGACGTTGCCGGGCCAGCCGTACTGCGCCAGCGTCACCCACACATCGTACCGCAACGACTTGCTGCGGCCGTAGCGCTGGTTGAGCTCCGCCAGCCGGCGCTCGATCAGCGGCACGATGTCCTCCCGCCGCTCGCGGAGCGGCGGCAGCCAGATCCGGTATCCGGCCAGCCGGTAGAAGAGGTCGCTCCGCAGTGTGCCGGCAGCCAGCATCGCATCGATGTTGCGATTGGTGGCGGCGACCACCCGGAACTCGGCCCGCTTCTCGGCCCGGCCGCCAACCGGCCGGTAGCGCTGCTCCTCGATGGTGTAGAGCAGCTTGGCCTGGATCTCCGGCGGCAGCTCGCCGATCTCGTCGAGAAACAGCGTGCCGCCGTTGGCCTGCTCGATCAGGCCGACGGCGTCCGAAACGGCGCCGGTGAAGGCGCCCCGCACGTGGCCGAAGAGCTTGCTCTCGAACAGGTTCTCCTCGAGGTTGGTGCAGTCCACCAGAATGAACGGGGCTCCGCGGCGGCGCCCCGCCTCATGGACCAGCCGCGCCAGGAAGCTCTTCCCCGTTCCCGACGGCCCCTCGAACAGCAGCCGCACGTCGGTATCCACCAGCCGCTGCAGCCGTTCCTTGGCCGCGAGCACGACGGGGGCCTGGGTGAGGAACTGCGGAAACGGCGCTGGAGCCCTCCGCCGGGACGGCCCGGCGAGGCCGGCCAGCAGGCGGCCGTAATGGCGCGCCAGCAGCGAGCCTTCGGCGTCGCGGCCATACACCGACCGGGCGGCGGCTGCCGGCCGATCGGTCGCTTCCCCCATCCGTTCCGCCAGACTCACCGCCAGCAGCCAGACCGCCCCACTGTCGTTCCGCAGATCCCGCGCGTCGAGGTCCACCGCCGCGCCCTGAATGTCGGGCGGGAGTCCCGGATCGGTGGCGCCGCGTTCGAGGATCGCCCGCCAGATCAGGCTCTTCGCCTGGACGCCCGGCAGTCCGGCGAGCGCGGAGCGACGTCCCGCGTCGATCAGGTGCTCGAGGCCCGCCGCCCGCTCGTCGGTGGCGAGCGCCAGCTCGGCCTGCGCGAAGTCGAGCATCGCCGCCAGCCAGAGATTGTCCGACGCGCCCAGTTGCGCCCGGCCCCGCTCGACAGCCCGCAGGGCGTCGTCGTAGCGGCCCTGGAGCATGGCGTGGATCGCCATGTTGCAGAGCACCAGCCCCGCATTGCCCGCTTCTCCCAGGGCATCGAGCCGCTCGAGTGCGGCGCGGTGCAGCCGGGCCGCCTCGTCCATCCGGCGGAGCTCGAACAGCGTGCAGGCCCGGTTCGCCTCGATGTAGGCGAGCGAGAGGTCGTCTCCCTGCTCGGTCGCCGCCTCGAGGGCGCGGAGAAAATTGCGGTCGGCCAGCGGGAGCTCGTACCGTTCGAGGAACGCCGCCCCGAGGAGATTGAACACGGTCGCCCGGTCGCGCGCCGCGCCATCCACGCTGGCCAGCAGGTGGAGCAGGCCCAGCGCCTCACGCGGCGACCGATTGACGAGACTGCGCGTCAGGTCGAGGCCGGCGGCGAAGGTCAACTCATCATTCCCGTCCCGCTGGCCGCCCTGCCACACCCCGCGGAGGCACAGCTCCGCTGCGGCGTAGTGGCCGTGGGCGTAGAGCCGGTGCCCCATCGCCCGCTGCGCCGCCGGTGACGGCCCGCCCTGTTTCTCGCTGGCGCCCGGCGTCCCGATAGCACGCAGGGCGGCGAGGGATTCGGCGTCCAGATCCGCGAGCGCGGGTGGCGGCATGGAGGACCGGAGAGGATGAACGGACCAGGACAGCGCGGACCCCCTGTGATACCCGAAAGGCTGACGGCTTGTCAAGCCCGGAAGGCAATTCCCGCACCGCGGCCGACGCTCCCTCTGATCGGAGCGCGTGAAAGTGTGACGTCCGGCATCGGGGTGTCGGCCGGTCGACACCCTGGGCGCGTCGGCGGCGCGCGTCAGCCCAGCGGCGCGCTGGCGAGGACGTCGAACGCGCCCGGCGGCACCGCGCGATCGGCGTGGAGCGCGGCGGTGCGGGCGATCATGGCGCCGTTGTCGGTGCAGAGGATGGGGGTGGGCCAGAGGACCGCGGTGTGTCCGGCCACTTCCGCCCGCACGGCGGCGCGCAGCGCGCCGTTGCAGGCCACCCCGCCGGCCAGCAGGACGGTGGGCGCGCCGACCCGGGCTGCGGCGCGCGCGGTCTTGGTCGCCAGCACCTCCACCACGGCGGCCTGGAACGCCGCGCAGCAGTCCGGCCGGCGCGCCGCCACCTCCTGCGCATCGCGCGCACTCACCCAGTGCAGCAGCGCCGTCTTGAGGCCCGAGAACGAGAAGTCATCGTCGCCGCTCTGCAGCATCGGGCGCGGCAGCGCGATCGACCGGGGATCGCCCCCCCGCGCCTCCCGCTCGATCGCCGGTCCGCCCGGAAACTCCAGCCCCAGCAGCTTCGCCGCTTTGTCGAACGCTTCGCCGGCGGCGTCATCGCGCGTGCGGCCGAGAACGTGGTACGTCCCCCACGCCTCGACGTGGACCAGCAGGGTGTGGCCGCCGGAGACGACCAGCGCCACGGCCGGCAGCTCCAGATCCGGATGCTCGAGCAGGTTGGCGACGATGTGGGCTTCGAGGTGGTGAACCGGCACCAGCGGGCGGTCGAGCCCGAGCGCCAGCCCCTGCGCGAAGGCGCCGCCGACCAGCAGCGCACCGATCAGCCCCGGCGCGGCGGTGACGCCAATGAGATCGATGTCGGCGGGCACGATCCCGGCCACCGCCAGCGCCCGGTGATACACCGGCAGGATATTGGCGACGTGCGCCCGGCTGGCGAGCTCAGGGACCACCCCCCCATAGAGGGCGTGCTGCCACTGAGAGCTGACGAGGTTGGCCCGCAGCCGGGTCTCGCCTTCGAGCACCGCGACCGAGGTGTCATCGCACGAGGTTTCGATCCCCAGAGTCAGCACGGCGGAGCGGTTACTCGTCGCCGTCCTCGAGCGGGCGCACCTCGACCACCGTGCCGCGAATCCGCACGCTGTCGGGGGTGACGGTGACGGTGTCCAGGCTCTCCGGGACCGCGATCTCGAGCCGTTGATCGAAGGGCCCGGCGATCTGCGTCAGCTGGGTGAGGTCGAGTCCCAGCGACCCGATCAGCCCGAGTTGCGCCGTCACGCCCCGCAGCGTCACCATCCGCGGCTCCACCGTCACGTTCAGCACCTGAAACCCCTCCTCGGCGACCGGCTGCCCGGTCGGCTCGAGCGCCACCGTCTTCTCGATGAACCGGTCGGTGACGACGATGATCTGGCGCGGCGCGATGCCCACCGGCGACACCCGCAGGTGGGCCGGACGGCGCACGTCCTGGGGAGCGAGCACGATGGTGGTGGTGTCGTTCTCGCCCCCACGGATTTCTTTGTAGATCTCCAGCTCGTCCCGGTCGAGCCGCAGCAGCTCCTTGCCGGTTCCCGAGAAGCTCACCTCGACCGACGCCGGCACGTCATTGGTGATGATGACGTCATTGCCGCCTTCGGCGACGATCGTCAGCGGCACCGGGTAATCCACCACCGACATTTCGTCGGTCGTGACGTCGAACCAGAGGAGGAGCGCCAGCAGGAGGGCCACCAGCTTGTAGCCGAGGTGACGGGTGAAGAACCCCCGCAGCGGCGAGACCGGCCGGACCACCGGGCTAGGCGCCTCCGTCGGCGCCGGGCGGGCCGCCCCGGCCCTGGGTGTGCTTGACCGCGCTCATGACCGCCAGCCCGAACAGCGCGAGGCAGACGATAAAGATCCACTGCCCGCTGACGCCGATACGCGCCAGGCCGAGGCCCACGGCGGCGATCAGGGCGAGGAAGCCGACGAAGTAGAGGTAGAACGAATCCATGGCGTCTCCTTCAAGGTAGAAATCGGTTGCCGCGCGGGCCACGCGCGGTGGCGTCAGATGTTCTCCGCCACGAACGGGAACAGCGGCAGCAGCCACTGGTTGAGCCAGGCGGCCAGGATCGCGAACGTATTGGTGAAGATCATCACGCCGATGACGATCAGCATCACGCCGCTGCCGATTTCGATCGGCCGCAGCCACCGCCGGATGGCACCGAAGGTGGTGAGGAAGGTGCTGAACGCGACCGCCCCCAGCAGGAACGGGACCGCCAGCCCGAGGCCGTACGCCGTGAGCAGCGCGATGCCCGCACCGAGCTCCCCGCTGGCACCCGCCATCGTCAGAATCGCCCCCAGGATGGGCCCGATGCACGGCGTCCAGCCGGCCCCGAAGGCGAATCCCACCAGCACCGAGCCGAACATTCCCGCCGGCCGCTCCTGCAGGTGGAGCCGGCGCTCGCGGTGCAGGAAGGCGAAGCTGAGAATGCCGGTGATGTGGAGACCGAAGAGCACGATCAGGGCCCCCGCCAGGCGGCGGATCCAGACCTGGTTGGAGCGCATGAACTGGCCGATCGCCGTGGCCGAGGCGCCGAGCGCGATGAAGACCAGCATGAAGCCGAGAATGAACAGCAGCGAATGAATCAGCGCCAGCCGCCGGACGCGGGCGCGCGCACCCGGCCCCGGCGTGGCCAGCTCGTCGAACGTGAGGCCGGTGATGAACGAGAGATAGGAGGGAAACAGCGGCAGCACGCAGGGGCTCAGGAACGAGACGACGCCGGCCGCGAACGCCACGACCAGCGTGACCTCACCGCCCACGCGGGCGTCCTTCCTCGGGCTCGTCGACGATCACGTCGTCGAGCGGCGGGGCGATGCCCAGCGCAACACGGATCGGGTACTCGAAGTCGGCGCGCACCCGCGGCCCGACCCACTCCTCGACGATCCGGCCGTCACTGATGAGGATCGTCGTCGGCAGCCAGGGTGCGATCCGGTAGGCCTCGAGCATCGCCGGCGTCGCGATCACGGAGGGGTACGGCATCGGCAGCTCGGCGACGAACGCCCGGGTATCACGCGGCACATCGTTGACGACCACGCCCAGCACCTGGAGCCCCTGCGCCTCATAGGCTTGATGGAGCGCGATCAGGTCGGGGATCTCCACCTTGCACGGCTCGCACCACGAGGCCCAGAAGTTCATCAGCACGGCGGGGCGGGCGGCGAAGCTCGCCAGTGTCAGGGTATCGCCGGCGAGCGTTTCGAGGGCGAACGCCGGCGCGGGACGGGACGGGCGGGAGGGTCCCTCGGCGCCCGGCTCCGCGTCCGCCTCGCCACCGCCCTCGCCACACCCCGTCAGCAGGCCCACGACGGCGAGCAGCCAGAGCAGGCGGTGACGAGCGAACGACGTCATGGGTGGGTCTCCCGGGTCACAGCGGCGGAGGGGAATGCAGGAAAGATGCCCCGCCCGGCCGGACCCGGCAACGTCCTCACGACCAGTCGTGAAACTTGTATCCCAGACAGCGGTGGACGAGGCGGGCGATGACGAAGTCGGGGGCGTGGAGGCCCGCGATCGGGGCCAGCTCGACGACGTCCATGCCGACCACGCGCTTCTCCTCGAACAGCCAGGAGAGAAAGCGCATCGTGTCGTGCCACCAGCCTCCGCCCGGCTCGGGCGTTCCGGTGGCGGGCATGACGGCGGGATCGAAGAAGTCGACGTCGAAGGTCAGATAGACGGTGTCCGAGAGGGCGGTCAGGGCGGTCTCCATCCACTCATCGCCCTGCGCGATCCGGTGCGACCAGAAGACCGGCAGGCTCTGCTCCCGGATGAACTGGGCCTCCTCGATCGAGACGGCGCGGATACCGACCGGAACCGCCGGCACCCCGAGCTCGTGGATGCGGCGCATCACACAGGCGTGGGACCAGGGCGTCCCCTGATAGGTGTCGCGCAGGTCGGCGTGGGCGTCGAGCTGGAGCACCGAGAGATCCTCGAACGCCGCCCGCGCCGCGCGCACCGGCGCCGTCGTCAGCGCATGCTCGCCGCCCAGAAACACCGGAAACTTCCCGTCCGCGAACAGCTGCGCCGCGCACGCCTCGAGCCGGTTCAGGAACGGCTCGGGACCGCCCTCCCCCGCCGTCACCGCCGGCGCCGTGTGAATCCCCTTCCGGTACGGCTCCTCCCGCAGCACCTCGTCGTACAGCTCGACGTACGCCGACGCCGTCAGGATCGCTGCCGGTCCC
>JBHENR010000148.1:0-5339 GCA_046262555.1 Gemmatimonadota bacterium
CGTGGAGCCGTAGTCCCGGATCCCCTCGCGGATGCCGTGCCAGATCATGGGACCGGACCGCAGCAGGCTGATGATGCCGCCCGTCGCCACTGCGCCCGCGCCGATATACAGCACGTAGGCGCCGCGGATCTCGCCGGGGCCCATCTCGGCGATCGGAATCGTCCCCGGCGGCAGCACCGCCGTGATCCCCTGGCCGAAGAACTTGATCGTCGGGATCAGCACCAGGTACGTCAACACGCCGCCGGCGCACATCGTGGCCGCGATCCGCGGGCCGATGATATATCCCACGCCCAGCAGCTCGGGTGAGATCTCAGCCGAGACGGAGCCGGCCCTGAACGGCGCGCCGAAGACCCGCTCGGGGATGTCCTTCCACGTCTTGAAAGCGACCATCGCGGCCTTGTAGGCGAGTCCGATGCCGAAGCCGGTGAAGATCGTGCGCGCGCCGGAGAACACCTCGGCTTCGGCCGCAGGGTCGGTTTTCTCGACGTGGCGCGTGGCCACCGCCCGTTCTTCGTCCGAAGCCGCCGCCTTGAGCACCTCCGCGCAGGCGGTGCCCTCGGGATACTTGAGACGGCCGTGCTGCTGAACGATCAGCGCCCGGCGCAGCGGAATCATCATCAGGATGCCCAGGAGTCCCCCGAGCACCGCCACCAGAATGACGCGGGTCATCTCGAGATCAAAGCCGAGGATAATGATCGCCGGCATGGTGACGCCGACGCCAAAGGCGATCGACTCGCCCGCCGAGCCGCCCGTCTGGACGATGTTGTTCTCGAGGATCGAGGCGTCGCGCCCGCCGAACCGCGAGAAGACCCGGAACAGGGCGATCGAGATGACCGCCACCGGGATCGAGGCGCTGACCGTGAGTCCGACCTTGAGGACCAGGTAGAGCGACGACGCGCCAAAGACGATGCCCAGCAGCGCCCCCACGAGGACGGCCCGGAAGGTGAGCTCCGGTAGTTCCACCTCGGCCGGAATGAAGGGACGGAAGGCCGGAGTGCGGGGCGGGTCGGACGCGAGGCCGACCCGGTCCGGGTACTGGTCCGTCGCGGGCTCCATCGGGGCTACTCCTCGCTCAGGGGAAGCCGCGCGCGCGGGAGCGCGGCGGCGGTCGCGCGCCATAATTGCGGAACACCCACACCAGCACCAGCCCCGCGACAAAGCCCCCGATGTGGGCGGCATAGGCCACGCCGCCGGTCTGCTCCGTTTGCGCCAGCTGGCCGGCGCCATTGACGAACTGGAGCACGATCCACAAGCCGATCACGAAGATCGCGGGCATATGGGCGATCGTCCGCAGCATCAGGACGCGCACCTTCTGCTTCGGGTACAGCACGAGGTATGCGGCCAGCACGCCGGAGATGGCGCCGCTCGCGCCGAGACTGGGGATGGTACTGTCGGGATCCATCATGATCTGGGCGCCGGCGGCGGCGACCCCGCAGAGGAGGTAGAAGATGATGTACTTCACCCGTCCCATGGCGTCCTCGACGTTATCGCCGAAGATCCACAGGTAGAGCATGTTGCCGCCGAGGTGCATCCAGCCGCCGTGCATGAACATCGAGCTGAACAGGGTAGACCAGAAGGGGAGCGGAATGGTGGGCGCGAGGTCCGTCTGCTGGGAGTACTCGAGGGGAATGACCGACCACTGCCGGAAGAACCCCTCGATGCCGGATCCCTGGCTGAGCTCGATCAGGAAGACGACGATGTTGATCGCCATGAAGGCGATCGTGACGACGGGGAAGTTGACGCGGGCGCTGTTATCGTCGCCGAGGGGCATGACCATGGGGGAAGTCTACTGCGCCGGGCGGCCCTTCGCACCCGGGCGCCGGGCGACTAGTGCCCGGCCGCGTCCCCCCAGAGCTCTTCGAGCCGCTGCTGCCGGCCACAGTTCCACTTGTAGAACGTGTAGCGGATCGGATTCTTGTGGTGGTAATCCTGGTGATACTCCTCGGCCGGATAAAACGTCGTCGCCGGGACGATCTCGGTGACGATCGGCTGGGGGAAGGGCTTGTTCCGATCCAACGCCCGCTTCGACGCCATCGCGGCCTGGTACTGCCCGCCACCGCGGGTGAAGATGACCGCCCGGTAGGAATCCCCGTGATCGCAGAACTGCCGGTCCGGCGTGGTGGGGTCGATGTTGTGCCAGAAGATGGTGAGCAGCTTCTCGTAGCTGACGCGATCGGGGTCGAAAATCACTTCGACCGCCTCGGCATGGCCGGTCCCGCCGGCGGACACCTGTTCGTAGGTGGGGTTGGCGGTGCGACCGCCGGTATAGCCGGAGCGGGTTGAAACGACGCCCGGGACCTCATCGAACACCTGCTCCACGCACCAGAAGCAGCCGCCGGCGAAGGTGGCCTTCTGGTGGGGGCTGGAGGGCCGGTCAAAGGCTTCCAGCGGGGCGCCCGCCCCCACGACGAGCCAGACGAATGCCCAGGCGATCGATCGACTCATGGAACTCTCCTCCTCACGGGTAGGTACGACGAGAAGACGGCTGTGGATGGAGCCGGCCCTGATTCCTCACCGCCAAGTGAAGGATACCCGATGACCCGCGGACTTGTTCTGTCGCTCTGGTCGGCGCTCCTGCTCTCCCTCGCCCTCGGCACCGGCAGCGCCTGCGCCCAGTCGGGCGCCAAGGAGGCGCCGCGCCCGGCGGGGAAGCCGAGCGACGTCGTGCTCCGGCAGCGGCTGACGGCCTTGCAATACGAAGTGACGCAAGAGGATGCCACCGAGCCGCCCTTCCGGAACGCCTATTGGGACCATCACGCGGCCGGCATCTACGTGGATGTCGTGTCCGGTGAGCCGCTCTTCAGCTCGCTCGACAAGTTCGAGTCCGGGACGGGGTGGCCCAGCTTCACCCGGCCGCTCGAGCCCGGTAACATCGTCCGCCGCACCGACCGGAAGCTGTTCCTGCCCCGGACCGAGGTCCGCTCCCGGCGGGGGGACTCGCACCTGGGGCACGTCTTTGAGGACGGCCCGCCGCCCACGGGGCTGCGGTACTGCATGAACTCGGCGGCTCTGCGATTCATTCCGGTGGCCCGGCTCGAAGCCGAGGGGCTGGGGCGCTATCTGCCGCTTTTTGCCCCGTCCGGGAGGCCCGCCGGCAGCTAGCCGCCGCGTTGCCGTCCCCGGTCGCTCCCGCGACATTCCGTTCCATGCTCGAGACCATTCGCATGTCCATGGGCGGCCGGCGCCTCGCCCCCGCCGACGGGCTCTACCTCCTGACAGCGGCCCCGCTCACCGACATCGGCGCGCTCGCCAACACCGAGCGGTATCGCCGCCACCCGGCGCGCGAGGTGACGTACGTCATCGATTCGAACCCGAATTACACAAATATTTGTAACGTGGATTGCGTCTTCTGCGCGTTCTATCGGCACGCCGACGCGCCCGATGCCTACACCCACTCGCTGGAAGAAGTGCTCGAGCACATCGGTTGGGCGGCCGAGCAGGGGGCGACGACGGTGCTGCTGCAGGGCGGGGTCAACCCGGAGCTCCCGCTGTCGTACTACCTCGACCTGGTGCGCGAGACGGTGACCCGCTTTCCCGGCGTGACGCCCCACTTCTGGAGCGCGGTCGAGATCCAGGGGATGGCGCAGGTCTCGGGGTTGACGGTGCAGGGCGTGCTCGAGGCGCTGTGGGACGCGGGCCAGCGGACGCTGCCCGGCGGGGGGGCCGAGATTCTCGCCCCGCGGGTGCGGAAGAAGCTGGGCGTCCGCAAAGGCGGCCCCGAGGCCTGGCTCGAGGTGCATGACATCGCGCACCGGGTGGGCTTCTTGACCACCGCCACGATGATGTACGGCTCGATCGAGACGCCGGCGGAAACGGTGGCCCATCTGGATGCGGTGCGAACGCTGCAGGATCGCTCGCTCGCCTTGACCGCCGCGACGCGGAGTGAGCGACCGGGCTCCTTTACCGCCTTCATCCCCTGGTCCTTCAAGCCGGGAAACACCCCGCTGGAGAAAGTGCGGCCGATGGCTGAAGGCCCCGCGACCTACCTGCGGATGATCGCGGCCAGCCGCCTCTATCTCGACAATATCCCCCATATCCAGGCGTCATGGTTCTCGGAGGGGAAGAAGACGGGCCAGGTCGCCCTGCACTGGGGAGCGGACGATTTCGGCGGCACGCTGTTCGAGGAGTCGGTCCACGCCGAGGCCGCCCACGTCCTGACGACTACGGTGGCGGAGATGCGCGAGCTGATCCGGGAGGCGGGTTTCACGCCGGTTCAGCGGACCACGGCCTACGAGCGGCTGCCCGAAACGCCCCTCGACGAGCTGGCCGTTCGCGCGCCCCGGCGGACAGCTCGGCTCGACCCCCAGGCGCTCCCCGTCATCAGCTAGTTTCGCCGCGCCGGACCCGGCGGCCTGCCGCAACTGCGGTTCGGCTAGAGGTTCTTCGTCTTCACCCCCAGGAACAGCAGCACGAACCCGGCGACGACGAGCCAGAAGTCGTGGGCATCAATGGCCGCGATCGAAAGCGCGTTCTCGTGGAGCAGAATACCCAGAATGACGAGCACGGCGCTGATGATGAGGGTGACCATCTTGGGCGGTGTGTGAGCCATGGGGGACGCCTCCGCGTAACGGGTTAACTGCAGTTGCGGGTCTCGGCCCGCTCGACGAAGCGGGTCTCTCCCGTGCGCCGCTCGACCGACACCGCGGTAACCGGCGCGGTGAGCGCCATCGTCACGGCGCAGGCCGGCCCGGGCGAGGTCTCGAGCACATCCACGAACAGGTCCTCTCCAGCGGCCCGGACGCTGGTGATGTCGATCGCGAAACCGCCGCTGGAACGCGTCCCCATCGCCGCGGCGATGACCATCCGGCGCGTGAAGTCGATCGACGGGGCGGGCTCCGGTGGCGATATGTTGCGGGTCAACTCATTCCAGAAGGCCTCCCATTCCGCCTGGGACCGAATGACGCCCCGGCGGCGGTTTTCTATTCCGGTGGACGCATTCCGCGTCACCGCCTCGATCGGTTCAGTGGCCAGGACGACGGTGCCGGGGGGCGTTCCGTCGGGCTGGGTCATGCCGTTGGCGCAGGCGGAGAGAAATCCCGCGGCGAACAACAGGGTCGAAGCCAAGCGGGTGCATCGCAGCATGATCGGGCCTCCTTTTCCGCGGTGATCAGATTAGATCGATGGCGCCCACCGGGCTGATGAGCCCGGCCTCTGCGCCCCGCTCGAACAGGGTGGCGAGCGCCAGCGCGCCCTCCACTCCCATGTCGCGGGTGTACGCGTTCACGTACATCCGGATGAACGTGCGCGCTTGCTCGTGGTCGAGCCCGCGGCCGAAGTCGAGCGCGTAGCGCACCGCGTCGTCCTCGTTGGCAAAGGCATCGGCGATCGAGGCCGCAAAG
>JBHENR010000149.1:0-3385 GCA_046262555.1 Gemmatimonadota bacterium
AATCCCGATCACCACTCGTTCGACCTCTCGCTCCGCGACGAGAGCCGCGAGCTCATCGGTCAGCGAGCGCTTCAGCACCTTGCGGTCGATGGTCGGCAGGCCGCTGACGAAGTCCATGCCGGGGATGTTGATCGCGAGGCCGACGCGGCGCTCGCCGTAGTCGATCGCCAGGATGGGGGAGTTGGAGCGCATGCGATGGAAAGCGAGCCGGGATCCGCGCCTAGTCCCCGCTCATCGAGGCGAGAAAATCATTGTTGGAATCGGTCCGGCGCATCTTGTCGAGCAGGAACTCCATCGCCTCGCCCGCATTCATGTCGCTCAGGAATTTCCGCAGCAGCCAGATCCGCGACAGCTTGTCTTCGGGAATCAGCAGCTCCTCGTGGCGGGTGCCGGAGCGGTTGATGTCGAGCGCGGGGTAGATCCGCCGGTCGGAGAGCGACCGGTCGAGCACCAGCTCCATGTTGCCGGTGCCCTTGAACTCCTCGAAGATGACCTCGTCCATGCGGCTGCCGGTGTCGATCAACGCCGTGGCGACGATCGTCAGCGAACCCCCCTCCTCGATGTTCCGCGCCGCGCCGAAGAACCGCTTCGGCTTGTGGAGCGCGTGGGCGTCCACACCGCCGGAGAGAATCTTGCCGGAATGCGGGACGACGACGTTGTTGGCGCGCGCGAGGCGGGTGATCGAATCGAGCAGGATGACGACGTCCTGGCCATGCTCGACCAGACGCTTCGCTTTTTCAATGACCATGTCGGCGACCTGGACGTGGCGGTCGGCGGGCTCATCGAACGTCGAGGAGATGACCTCCGCGTCCACCGACCGCTCCATGTCGGTGACTTCCTCGGGCCGCTCGTCGATCAGCAGGACGATCAGCGTGACTTCCGGGTGATTCTCCGTGATCGAGTTGGCCATCTTCTGCAGCAGCATCGTCTTGCCGGCCTTCGGCGGCGAGACGATCAGGCCCCGCTGACCCTTCCCGATGGGGGCGAAGAGATCCACGATCCGCATCGCCAGGTCGCCGTCCTTGCGCTCGAGCTGGAGGCGGTCGTGCGGGTAGAGCGGCCGCAGGTTGTCGAAAAAGATCTTGTGCTTGGTTTTCTCCGGGTCCTCGAAGTTGGTGGTCTCGACCTTCAGCAGCGCGAGGTACCGCTCGCCTTCCTTCGGCGGGCGCACCTGCCCCTGGACCGTATCGCCCGTCTTGAGATCGAAGCGCTTGATCTGGCTCGGGCTGACATAAATGTCATCGGGGCCGTAGAGGTAATTCCAGTCCGGACTGCGGAGGAAGCCGTACCCTTCCGGCAGGATCTCCAGCACGCCCTCGCCCCGGAGCACGGTGTCGGTATCGAGCAGCCCCTGTTCGATCCGGAAGATCAGGTCCTGTTTCCGCATCCCGGCGTAGTTCTGGATGTTCATCTTCTCCGCCATCTCGTGGAGCTCGGGGATGGACTTGGATTTGATCTCGCCGATGTCGAGGAATGACGATCCTTCGGGCGGCGCCGAGGGGCGCCGGGGATAGCGCGAGCGGGAGCGGGGACGATTCACGGATTGACCTCAGAAAGGGCGTGGAACGGGAAGGGCGATCTCCGATGCAAGGCGTCAGCGAGGGGAAAACGGCTTAAGTCGGGGATTGGCGTGGAGATGTGTGTCCCCGCCATTCTAGCCCAGCCGGATGAGGCTGTCAAGCCGACAGCGCGCCCCGTCCGGGGCGGGTAACTTCCACCCATGGTGGACGTTCGAACCACGCCGGGCCTGCTCGCGGTCACCGGCCGGCTGCGGGAGGCCGGTTACCAGGCCGTCGCCGTGGGGGGCGCGGTCCGGGACGCCCTGGCCGGTCACTCGCCGCCCAGTGGGGGAGACGCCGATTGGGACGTCGCCACCGACGCCCGTCCAGACGTCGTGCGGGAGGCCTTCCCGCAGACGGACCCGGTGGGCATCGAGCACGGGACGATCGCCGTGCGGATCGCGGGGGAACGGATCGAGGTCACGACGTTCCGGGCCGACGTCGCGACCGACGGGCGCCATGCCACGGTGCAGTTCGGCGTTTCGCTGGAGGAAGATCTCGCGCGGCGCGATTTCACCATCAATGCGATCGCCTGGGATCCCCACGACGGGACGCTGGTGGACCCGTTCGGGGGCCGGAAGGATCTCGCCGCGCGCCGCCTGCGCACGGTCGGGGACCCCGATCGACGGCTGCCGGAGGATTTTTTGCGCATTCTCCGGGCCTGCCGCTTCGCGGCGCGCTTCGATCTGACATACGACCCGGACACGGCGGCCGCGCTGGCGCGCCATGCCGCCGGCGTCACACGGCTCTCCGGCGAACGGGTGCGGGTCGAGTTGCTGAAGACGCTCCGGCAGTGCCGCCACGCCTCCCGCGCCCTGACCGACTGGCAGGTGTTCGGCGTCATGCCGCGGCTCCTCCCCGAGGTGGCGATCGGCTTCGGGGTGGAGCAGAACGCCTGGCACGCGGACGACGTCGGCACGCACGCGCTGCTGGTGGTGGACCAGGTGCACCCCCGGCGGCCGTTCCTGCGAATGGTGGCGCTGTTTCATGACGTCGGCAAACCGCCGACTCGCGAACGCCACCCGAAGACGGGCGACTGGACCTTCCCGCGCCACGACGAGGTCGGCGCGCGGCTCACCGCCCAGGCGCTCACGCGGCTCCGCTGCTCGACCCGCGAAATCGCGCGCGCGACCCATCTGGTGCGGGTTCACATGGATCTGTTCCCCCCGGAAGCGTCGGATGCCGCGGTGCGGCGCTGGATCCGGCGCGTCGGCGAAGATCACATCGGGGATCTATGCCGGCTCCATCTGGCCGACTGGCGGGGGAATCGCCGCCGCGAGGGACCGCCCGACACGCTGGTGGCGATGTACCGTCGCGTCCGCGCGGTCCTGTGCGCCCAGCACGCCTTGTCGCTCAACGATCTGGCGGTGGGGGGCGAGGATCTGATCGCGCTCGGCCTCACGCCGGGACCGGGGTTTCGCGCGATCCTCCAGTCGCTGCTCGAGCGCGTGGTCGAAGATCCCGCGCTCAACACGAAGGAGCGCCTGCTCGAACTCGTTCGGCGCGAGACGATCGCCGCATGAGCGTCGACGGGCGGCCACGGCCGTTCCCCCACGCCTTCTACGACCGCGACACCCTGACGGTGGCGCGGGAGTTGCTCGGCAGCCGGCTGGTCCACGAGACAGCCGCGGGCCGCGCGTCGGGCCGCATCGTCGAAGTGGAGGCGTACCATGGCGAAGACGATCCCGCCTGCCACGCCGCCGTGGGACGGACCGCGCGCACGGCGCCGCTCTACGGGCCGCCCGGCTTCAGCTATGTCTATCTCATCTACGGGATGCACTTCTGCGTCAACGCCGTCACGCGGCAGGCCGGCAGCCCATCGGCGG
>JBHENR010000150.1:0-2733 GCA_046262555.1 Gemmatimonadota bacterium
TATCATGACGTCGCCGATCCGAGCGCCGAGGACATCATCGGCCAGGTCAGCGCCCAGGGGCGGCGGCTGGCCGAGCGCCTGGCGCCGATCGGACGAACGGTGGCCGTCGCCAGCGGCAAGGGCGGGGTGGGGAAGAGCGCGGTGACGGCGAACCTCGCGGCAGCGCTGGCGGCACACGGTCTGGCCGTCGGCGCGGCGGACGACGACCTCAATGGCCCCTCACTGGCCCGCATGCTGGGGGCCTCCAGCAGCGGGCCGCTCCGCGTCGTGGACGGTGCCGTCGAGCCCGCCGTCGGCGCCAGCGGCGTCAAGGTCATGTCGATGGACCTCCTGCTCGCGGACGACGACGCGCCCGTCGCCTGGCGGGAGCCGGAGCTGGGCCACTTCATCTATCAGAGCACGCTCGAGACCGGCGCCCTGCGGGAGTTCCTGGCGGATGTCGCCTGGGGGCCGCTCGACGTGCTGCTGATCGACGTCCCGCCGGGAACCGACAAGCTGGCGCGCCTGGTGGAGCTCTTGCCGGGACTCGATCTGCTGCTCCTGGTGACAACACCGTCGGAGATGGCCCGCTTCGTCGTCGCCAAGTCGGTGCGGGCGGCGCGCGAGGCGGGGGTGAAGGAGCTGGGCCTGGTAGCCAACATGACCGCGTACGCCTGCCCATCGTGTGGCCACGCCGATCCGCTCTTCGGCGCGGACGGGGCGCGGGAGCTGGCGGAGGCGGCGGAGCTGCCGCTGTGGGCGGAGATCCCGTTCGACCCACGCCTCGCCGCGGCGACCGATGCGGGACGGCCGTTCGTGCTCGAGGCGCCCGAGGCCCCGGCCGCGCGGGCGTTCGAGGCGCTTGCGGCACGGGTCGCGGCGCTCGCGAATCCCGAGGCGACGCCCTTGCCGCTGGGTGCGCCGTGAAATTTCTCTGTATCGATTGCGACGCGGTCATGGCGTTCGCCGAGCGGCAGCTTCCCGGCGACGGCACGATGGCCGCCGTCTACGTCTGTCCCGGCTGCCAGCGCGAGATGGCGCTCCTCACCAATCCGATGGAGACGCGCCTGGTCAGCGGGCTCGGCATCGAGGTGGGCGGGCGCACGGTCCCCGAGCAGCCGCTCGAGCTCGTGCGCTCGGCGCTCGCCTCGGGCGGCGAGGCGGCGTTCGCCGACGGCGCCGAGGAGGCCGACCTTCGGCCGCTCACCGCCGGGACCGTCGCCTGGAGCGCCGACGCCCGGCAGCGGCTGGAGAGCGTGCCCGGATTCGTTCGCGGGATGGTGAAGAAAATTTACGGCGAATGGGCGGTCGAGAAGGGCATCAGCGAGATCACGCCCGCCATCATGGACGACGCCCGGCGCGAGCTGGGACTCGAGGGGATGTGAGGCCGGCGACGCACGAGCCCGCGCGGAGCCTCAAATTCCGTCAGGCGGGAATCGTCTACCTCCACTATGCCGTCGTCTACTGGGTCAGCGCCTGGGCGCTCTACCAGCGCGACCTGTTTCCCGCCACGCGGGGGCCCGCCTGGATCTGGTTCGTCGCCGGGGCGGCAATTGCGGCCGCCGTCATCTGGGCGCTCTGGTGGTGGCAGAATCCGTGGTTCGCGCGGGTCCTCTGGGTGTTCGTCGCGTCCCGCCTGCCGACGCTGATCAAGGGCGCCTTCCTCGGTGGCGGGCTCGACATCGCGCCCGGGTTCTATCTGGCGGCGGGTCTCGTGGTGCTCGTTGTTCTCTGGGCGCTGGCCCGGGCGGCGTGGGACGTGTGAGGACCTCTGCATAACCGTGGGTGTCGTCCAACCGCGGGCGTGCCGAACGCGCGGCGAGAAGAGAGGGTCCCTCTCGTCCACCTCCGCCCCATTTATTCGTGGGTCAGTTGTTCCGGAGACTGAGCCGTAGGAGGCTTCCTGTCCGCGGCAAAAGGCTGAGGAAATTCGGTGGCAGTAAAGACCTCCCCTTCAATCACTTCCGTGAGATTGCGCTCCAGCTGGGGGTACAGGGCGATCGTCGCCTCGAGGATCCACAGCAGATGCAGCAGCTCCTCTGTAAAGTCGGCGGTCCAGCGGTCGGGACGGATGTCATCGAGCGGCGAGGATTTCTTTCCCGCGCCGCTCTTCATGCGGCTCGAGAGCCAGGAGTGCACAACTCTGAACCCGGAGATGCTGAATTCGTAAACCTCTATCGAGACTGGGTCGAATACACCCTCTCCGACCAGTAACCTGTGTGAAGACGCATCATAGCTGAAGGCGTCAGGGTAGTTCTCGGGGTCGGCTGGCACCGCCCGGGTGCACCGAGCTATGCCCTGCGGAATCCCCCTCACTTGATTGCCCCTCGGTCCAAAGCGATCGCCGAATGTGTGAAGCCAGATAAGTCGCCGTCCGAGTTCTACGGTCTCTACAAAAAGGGAGGAGCCCTTGGTAACGGGAATACGCGGACCGGGAATTTCTAGTTCGTCACTGAACTGCGACACATATGCGGGAGTCGAGAGGAGAGCATATGAGTAAGCAAACAAGTCCTCATGTGAGATCTTGACCCCGAGGCCGGTAGAAAGCACATCCACAAGTCCAGTCGCAATGTTGGGTAGTGTAGCGTTAGCATTCCGCCAGAGCGGGATGACATGTTTCGCGCCGAATGAGCCCCGAAAGTAATCCATATCAGGCACTAGTTCGGTGGCCATCGCGGCCGGCCCTTCACCGAGCACGTGTGTCAATAGACTAACAAGATAGATCTGTTGAGGGCTGTGGTTTTGCCACAAAAC
>JBHENR010000151.1:0-5599 GCA_046262555.1 Gemmatimonadota bacterium
ACCCCGAACAGCATGCGCTGCTCGCCGAACGCGGGGCGATGGTCCGGGCCGCCCTGGCCGATCTGGTGCCTGCTCAGCGACGCGCGCTCGAGCTGGCGTTTTTCAGCGGCCTCAGTCACAGCGAGATCGCCGAGCAGACCGAGACCCCGCTGGGAACGGTGAAGACGCGGATCCGAACGGCGCTACAGCGGCTGGAGCGAACGCTTCAGCCGCTGCTGTCCCGCGAGGATCGGGTGGGTGACGAATCCGGCATGACCCTATGACCACCACCCCGATGCACGACGACCGCTTCGCGGAGCTCACGATCGAGCACCTGCTGGGCACGCTCTCCCCCGAGGCGACGGGAGCGTTCGAGGCCGAGCTCGCGCGGCGCGGCGCGGCGGGACGGCACGCCGTCCGCCGACTGGAGGAGACGCTGGGGGCCCTGGCCCTCGCCGCCGAACCGGTCGAGCCACCGGCGCGGCTGCGCGATCGGGTGCTCGCCGCCGTCGGGGGGGAGGCCGAGCGGGAAGCCGTCGCCAGCGTGCCGGTAGAGCGCGTGGCCCGCCGACGCCGGGTCTGGCAATGGGATACTCTGGCGGCCGCGGCCCTCCTGGGCGGTCTCATCCCGGGGATCTCGCATCTCGCGCTGCATCACGAGCACGAGCGGCTGCAGGCCGACTATGCGGCCGTGCGATCGCGGCTGGCGATCACCGACTCCTCGGCGATCGAGCTGGCGGCCGAACTGGCCGCCCTGCGCGCGGTGACGGATGCCGCGCGGGCGGATCTGGCGCTCGTCGCCGAGCCCGGATCCACCGTCCACTCGCTGATCGGCTCGGGGTCCGCCGCGGTCGCCGCGGCCCGCATCTTCATCGATCCGTTCACCGGGCGCGCGATTCTGTTTGCCACGGGACTGCCGATTCTGCCGCCGGGAAAGGTGTACGAATTGTGGGCGATCCGGGGCGAGAAGCCGGTGCCCGCGGGAATCTTCACCCCCGGCGACGATGGACGTGCCCGCTTCGAGATCACCGATACCGCGTCCCTCGACGGCGTGACGACGCTCGCGGTTACCGTCGAGACCGCTCCCGGGGCGCCCGCCCCGACCGGGGAAAGGGTGCTGGTTCCGCCAACCTCCTGAGGACGGGTTCCGCCGGCATCCTGCGGGATGGGGTCCAGGCGAGAAAGGCGGGGACCCCCCGGTTACGGCCTGCAGCTAAGGCTGACGCCGCGTCCGGGGGGTCGAGGGTGGTGGGGTCAGTGGCTGGTGCGCAGCTCGCCGCAGCCGACGATCGTGCCCAGCGCGGTGGGGGATTGGTGCAGGTTGACGTGGTACGAAGCCTGGGGATCGAGCGCGACGTCGAGCGTGGCGGTCGCGCTGGCGTTGCCGCTGGGGTCCGGCCGCAGCGCCGGATAGGCCGCCGGATCTCCTACGATGGCGCCGTCCGAGCCACAGGTCCCGGAGTGGATGTGCCAGGGATGATTGCCACCCTCCGAGCCGCCCGTCAGCGTCACGTTGGCGCGGGTTTCGCCCGAGCCGTCGGTGGAGGCAGTGGCGAATCCGCTGTGCCCGTCCGTCCCGGAGGCCGCGACGTTGGCGGTCCAGCTCTGCATGGTCCCCGCGCCCGAGGTGTTCACCTCGCCGCGCGCGGAGCAGGCCGCCAGGCCGAGGATCATGGCCAGCGCGCCCAGCGCCAAGGTCTGTCTCATCATGATCGACACCTTCCGTTCAAGTCAGCGAATGTTCCGGTTGGACGTCCCAGTATCTCCCGGAAAGCTGGAGCTCACTAGCAGATATCTGACAATGGATCAGAAGCTGAGCCACCCCTCATTCCAGGCGCGCCGCGAGATCCCCCAGCCGCGCCACCGTCTCGCGGATGTCCGCTTCGGTCGTGCGGGGATTGATGGTGCAGAGGCGGAGCGCCGGGCGGCCGCCGAGCCGGGTCGAGCTGAGGAGGGCGAAACCATCGGCGAGCGCGGACTCGACGAGACCGGCGGTCACCCGGTCGTCGCCCGCGCGAAAGGTGACGATGCCCAACTGCGCCGGGGTGACGATCTCCCATCCTCCCGATTCCCGCAGCACGCGCTCGGCCAGTTCCGCGTGCGCGAGACCGACCGCGACCGCGTCGCGGAAGGCCTGGAGGCCGAATACCTGGATCGAGAGCCAGAGCTTGATGGCGCGGGCGCTCCGCGTGAGCTGAATGCCGCGGTCCCCGAAGTTGACTTCCCCGATCCGCTCGCGATGGACGTCGCGCAGGTACTCCGGCCGCACGTCGAAGGCGGCCGACAGGTGACGCTCCTCGCGGAC
The DNA here is from genome assembly GCA_046262555.1 of Gemmatimonadota bacterium. Taxonomy (GTDB): domain Bacteria; phylum Gemmatimonadota; class Gemmatimonadetes; order JACCXV01; family JAHWKZ01; genus JBHENR01. Next base: position 2,285 of record JBHENR010000151.1, read on the forward strand.
GAGCACGCAACCCATCTCGAACGGCTGAAACAGCCACTTGTGGGGGTCGAGCGCGAGGGAATCCACCCGCTCCAGTCCGCGGAGCGCGGCGCGTCCCGCCGGGCAGAGCACGGCTCCGCCGCCGTAAGCCGCGTCGGCGTGGAGCCAGAGCCCTTCGTCGCGGCAGAAGTCGGCCAGCTCGGGGAGTGGATCGACTGCGCCGGTGTTGACGGTGCCGGCGTTGGCGACGACGCAGAATGGCGTTCGTCCCGCGGCACGATCGGCGGCGACCTCGGCAGCGAGAGCCGCCACGGGGAGGCGGCCGGCGGCGTCGGCGGAAAGCCGGCGCAGCTGATCCGGCGCGAAGCCCAGCACGCGAAGCGCCCGATCGACGGCCGAGTGAGTTTGATCGCTGTCATACACCACCGCGCCGGCGGGACCGTCAGGCAGCCGGGCCTGCCGCGCGACCGCCAGGGCGGTCAGGTTGGCCACCGAGCCGCCACTCACCAGGAGTCCCCCGGCCGTCGCCGGCAACCCGCACCAGTCGCGCAGCCACCCGAGCGTGACGAGCTCCAGCGCCGCCGCGCCCGAGCCGCCGAACCAGGTTCCGGCGAAGACATTGAATCCGGCCGCGAGCAACTCCCCGACGGCGCCGACGTAGTTGCCGGGACTGGGAACGAATGCGAAGAAGCGGGGATGGTTGACGTGAAGGGTGTGGTCGAGGACGTCGCGGCGCAGCCGCTCCAGCACGGCGTCGGGATCCCGGCCGGTTTCGGGGGGCGGCTCGTCGAGCAGGGCCGCCAGCGTCGCCGGGTCCGTCCGGCGCCCCACCGGCAGGTCCGGCAGCGCGGTCAGGTGGTCGACGACCAGGTCCACCGCGCGATACCCCAGCGCGCGCATCGCCTCGGGGGAAAGCTGCAGCGGGACGGACTCAGCCATCGACGCCTGCCGCCCGCACGGCTTCGATCAGGGCGTCGAGATCCCCGGCGGTCGTCAGCGGGTTCATCAGCGTGACGCGCAGGTGAAGCCCCGTCGGCAACCGCACCTGGGACACATAAAACGCGCCGCCGGCGATCAGTCGCCGCCGCACGCGGGACTGGAGAGCGTCCACCCCCGCCGCCAGCGTGTCAGCGGTCCGGTAGCGAAAGCAGACGATGTTGCTCTCCGGGTCGTGTGGCACCGTAAAGTCGGGCGCGGCCGCGACACGCGCGGCAAAATCCCGCGCCAAGTCGAACGTGGACGTGACGAAGTCGCTGAACAGGCCGGGACCATGGACCGCGAGCGCCGCATAGAGCCGCAGCGCGGCCATCGGCTTGGTGCACTCGAGCGTGCGGTGGGAGAGGTTGTACCACTCCTCGCGCGCCGACCGCTCGTAGAGATACGAAGCGTCCTGCGCAAAGGCGTCGTCCGCACGGCGGCCGTCGCGATAGAGCACGGCCGTCGTCAGCGACGGCGTCAGCAGCATCTTGTGCGCATCCCAGACGACGGAGTCGGCGCGCTCGATGCCCGCCACCAGATGGCGGTACCGATCCGACAGCGCCGCCGCAGCGCCGTGGGCGCCGTCCACATGGAACCAGAGCCCGCGCGCGGCGCAGAAGTCCGCCATCGCCTCGAGCGGATCGTACGTTCCGGCCGCCGTTCCGCAGGCGCTTGCGACGACCGCGACGACGCGCCGGCCGGCCGCCTCGGCGCGCGCGGCCGCCTCCGGCAACGCGTCGGCTCGCAGCCGGAGCTGGCCATCAACCGGAACCGTCACCACGCCGCCGCGGCCCCAGCCCATCACCTGCGCGGCGCGGCCGACGCAGTAGTGGGCCTGCTCGGAGACGAGCACCGCCAGCGGCGCGCCGGCGGTGCCCTCGGTCCAGGCGTCGAACCCGGCGCCGGCCTGCCGCGCGGCGAGAAGCGCCGTCAGGTTCCCCAGCGAGCCGCCCGACGTGATCACGCCGCCGGCGGCAGGTCCGTAGCCGATCGCATCGGCCAGCCACTGGATCACGGCGCGCTCGATCATCGCGCCCGCCGGCCCCATCTCGTAGATGGCCAGGCTGTTGTTGAGCAGGCCCGCGACCAGGTCGGTGGCCGCCGTGACGGGGAGCGGCGGCGGCACCTGGTGGCCCGTGTGCCGCGGATGGTGAAGATGGGTGGATTCCGCCAGCACCCGCGCGAGCAGCGCGTCGAGCTCCACCTGCGGGGGATCGGAAAATGCAGAGGGCCAGGCCGACGCCGCCGCCTCGGGCGGCGTCCACGGCAACACGGGCAGCGCGGGATCCCGGCCGGTGGCCTGCGCCAGGTAGTCGGCGGCGAGATCCGCGGCCCGGTGGGCCGCCCGGCGAAACCGCTCGGGGTCGTAGGCCGCGCGCAGCCGGTCGCCCGGCGGAGCGGCGCCGTCCGGCACTAGCGGATGGTGGGCACGAACGGCATGACGGTCAGCGGCCGGCCGGGGGCGTCCCGGAGCGCAGCGCCGAAGCCGGTGACGAGGGCCGCCAGCTCCCGCACCATGGCCACCGCGGCGGGCTCGGAGATCCGCGCGCCGCCGGCGAGCCGCACGCCGGCGGCGGCGCGGGATGGGGATGACCGCACGCCCTGCAGCATCGCCAGCTCGCGCAGCCGCTCCATCAACGTCTGCTCAGCCGGATAGATGTGGAGAGCGACGCGGGCCTCCGGATCCAGCCCGGCCGCCCGCCGCGCCGCCACCAGCGCCGTTTCGAGCCCGCCGACCTCGTCCACCAGCCCCCGCTCGCTCGCCTGCGTGCCCGACCAGATGCGCCCCTGGGCGACCGCGTCGATCTCGGGAATGGACCGGCCGCGCCCGGCCGCCACCCGCTCGAGAAAGCTCCGGTAGATGTCGGCGATCAGGTCGCGGAACGTGCCCCGCTCGGCCTCGGTCATCGGGCGGATGGTCGTCGGGAATTCCGCCGCCGGGTTGGTCGTCACGGTGTCCCACCGGATGCCGAGCTTGTCCCACGTCTCTGCGGCGTTGAAGATCACGCCCAGCACGCCGATCGAGCCGGTGATCGTCGAGGGCGCGGCGACGATCGTCTCGGCGCCGGCCGCAATGTAATAGCCGCCCGAGCCCGCCACGTCACCCATCGAAACGATGACGGGGTGGTGCTTCTTCACCTCCTCGATGGCCGCCCAGATCTCCTCCGACGCGAGGGCGTCGCCACCGGGGCTGTCTACCCGGATCACGACCGCGTCCAGCGCATCGTCGCGCGCGACGTTTTCCAGCATCTCGATCGTCGAGCGGGCGCCCAGGGTGCGGCCGAAGACCGGGTCGAAGCCGCTGTCGCCCCCCGTGATCGCGCCCACGGCGTAGACGAGCCCCACCGTCCCCTCGAC
>JBHENR010000152.1:0-4671 GCA_046262555.1 Gemmatimonadota bacterium
GTCTGGTGCAGCGGGACGCGGGACCCGGGCGGGAGTCGCGCTACCGGATGCTGGAGACGATCCGTGAGTTCGGTCTCCAGGAAGTGCGGCGGGCGGGGGAAGAGGAGGCCTGCCACCAGCGGCTGATCTCCCACTGGACCGCCTGGGTGGTGGCGGGAGAGTGTCACTACTGCACTCCCTCGCAGGGAGAGTGGCTCGAGCGCCTCGACCTTGAGCACGACAACCTGCGCGGGGCACTGGACCACTCGATCGGGGCGTCAGATCCCGCCGCGGTCCGGCTGGCGGCGGCGCTCTGGACGTTCTGGTGGATGCGTGGCCACCTGACCGAAGGGCGGCGCTGGCTGCAACGCGCCCTGACGATGGAAACCGCCGCGGACGTCCCCGGGCGCGCCCGGGCGCTTCTCGGCGCGGGCGCCCTGGCCAGCTGCCAGGGGGATCACGTGGCGGCGATTCGCTGGATGGAGGAGAGTCTGTCGGTGTATCGACAGGCAGGGGAGATGTCCGGTGTGGCGCTGGCGCTCCAGAACCTCGGTCTGGCCTGCCGCGCCCAGGGGGACGTCACCCGAACGGCCGCGCTGTTTGAGGAAGCCCTGATGGTGAACCGGGCGCTGCCACACCCGGACCCCCGGCGCATCTCGACTGCGCTGGAGGGGTTGGGCACGCTGGCCGCAACGCGCGGAGAGTGGGAGCGCGCCAGGACGCTGCTGGAGGAGAGCCTGGTCTGCGCCGGAGAGGCCAACGACGCCTGTCGAATCGCTCACATCCATGTGAGCCTCGGTGATCTCGCCCGGAGCACGCAGGAGGACGAGCGGGCCGCGGCCTGGTACGAGAAAAGTCTGACCCAATATCGTGAACTGCGCCAGACGCTCGGCATGGCGGAGTCGCTCGCCAAACTGGGCGATCTGGCGCGCCGCCGGGGGGACCTGGAACCGGCCCGGGAATTCTACAGCGAGTCCCTCGGATGGTATTGCGGAACGGGCTACACCCGGCGGGTTGCGACCAACCTCGTCGGCCTGGGGGCGGTCGCCCTGGCCCAGGATCTCCCCGACCGGGCCGCCCGGCTCTTGGGCGGCGTGGATGCGCTGCTGGAAGCGACGGGGGTGACGCTCGACCCCGCCGAGGCGGAGGATTACGCCGCGGTCCGGCACGACACCCAGGACAAGCTGGGCCCCTCACGCTTCGGCATTTCGGTCGAAGCGGGCCGCGCTCTGTCGCTGGACCAGGTGCTCACGCTGGCGCTCCAGCTGGCTGCCCCCGGGCCGCGCCCGTCCCGCCGCCGCACCGCTTCCGGCGGCTAGTGCGGCGGCCGCTTCGTGCCGCGATCCTGGCCGCTGGTCTCCTCGCGGCCGGGTGTTCGTCCTCGCCCACCGGGGGGGACGACGACGGGCCCACGCTGGGCGCGGCGTCCGTCCAGCGCGACGTCACCTATTGCGTCGCCGACGGCGTCGAGCTGAAGCTCGACCTCTATCACCCCGCCGGTTCCGGGAGCGCGCCGCGCCCGCTCGCCATCCATATCCACGGCGGCGGCTGGCAACGCGGAGACAAGGCGACCGGGCCCTGGTTCCTGCGGGTGGGGGAGGCGCTGATCAGTCGGGGGTTCGTCGTCGCCTCGGTCAACCACCGGCTGGCCCCCGAGCATCGCTGGCCGGCGCAGATCCACGACGTGAAATGCGCCGTCCGCCATCTGCGGGCCAACGCCGGCGCGTACCGGGTGGATCCGGCGCGGATCGGCGTCTGGGGCAACAGCTCCGGCGGCCACCTGGCGGCGCTGCTGGGCGTCACCGACCCGGGAGCGGGGCTGGAGGGAACGGGCGGGTTCGCCGGCGTCTCGAGCCGGGTGCAGGCGGTGGTGTCGTTGTACGGGGCGTCGGACCTGACCGCGCCCGACTGGCCGATCATCCTGCGGGCGGCGATCCAGACGACGTTCGGGAGTCCGCCCGACCCGGCATCCCCGGTGCTGGTGGCGGCTTCGCCGCGTACCCACGTCTCGGCCGATGATCCGCCGTTTCTCCTGATCCACGGCGCCGAGGATCACGTCATCCTGCCGAATCAGTCGGAGTGGCTGGCGGAAGACCTCCAGGCCGCGGGCGTTCCCGCCAGCCTGGTGCTGGTGGCCAACGGCGAGCACGAGCTGGTGGCGTCCGGCGGACCGCTCGATCCCTCGGAGGCCGAGATCACGGCCGCCATCACGGCGTTCTTCCTGGCCCGGTTATGACCGGGCGTACCCTGTCGCCCCTCCTTTCGAGGTGATGCCCTCATGCTGAGTCCTACGCTGCAGGCCGCGCTGAACGACCAGATCACCAACGAGTTCCACGCGGCCTACCTGTACCTGTCCATGGCGGGCTATTTCCAAGCCGCCAACCTGACCGGATTCGCCCATTGGATGACGCTCCAGCGCGAGGAGGAAGTCGCGCATGGCATGAAAATCTTCGACTTCGTTCACGACCGGGGGGGGCGGGTGACGCTCCAGGCGCTGCCGGCTCCGCCGCCGGAGTTCGAGTCGCCGCTGGCGGTGATGCAACAAGCCCTGGCCCATGAACGCGCCGTCACGGCGAGCATCAATGAATTGTACGAGCTGGCGGTGAGGGAGCGGGACTACCCGACGCAGGCCCTGCTGCAGTGGTTCATCATCGAGCAGGTCGAGGAGGAAAACAGTGCCCAGACGATCGTCGAGCAACTGGCGATGATCGGCGCGGATCGCGCCGCGCTGCTGATTCTGGATCGGGAGTTCGGCGCCCGCTCGCCGGGGGAGTGAAGCGTCAGTCCGGCGCGTCGTCCTCGGCGGCGTCAGCGTCAGCCGCGTTGCGGGAGGCGCGCTGGCCCGGCTGCCGATCGAGCAGCAGGATCGCGCCCTGGGGCACGATCAGGTATGTCCGCCCCTCGAACTTGATCTCAACCGAGGCCTTGCGCAGGAAGATCGCATAGTCGCCCGTCCGGGCCTGCATCGGGACATGGCGGCCGGACGATTCGTGGGTCTTCCACGGCTCCTCCTCCATCGTCCCGGGGTCCGGCAGCGGCACGCCGGGTCCGCAGGCCACGATCCGGCCCGCCTGCACCGACTCCTTCTCCACCGCCCAGCGGGGAAGATACAACCCCACTTCGGTGCGCTCGTCACCCGCGTCGGGTTCGATCAGCACGCGATCGCCGACGACGACCAGCCGCCGGTCAATGGGTTCGGGTCGTTCGGGCATGCCTTCAACATGCGCCGCGGGTGCCGGGCGAGCAACCGGCGTTAGATTGGCGCGCATGGCCGCTTTCCTCGCGACGCTGCCGGCGGGCGAGCCCGTTCTGCTCACCCTCGCGGTCAACGGCGAGCCGCGCGCGATCTCGGCGCCGGTGCACCGTACCCTGCTCGAGGTGCTGCGGGAAGACCTCGGGCTCACCGGCACCAAGCATGGGTGCGAGCTGGGGGAGTGCGGCACCTGCACGGTGCTGGTGGACGGCCAGCCGTCGCTCTCCTGCCTGGTGCTGCCCGCCGCCTGTGTCGGCCGTGCCATTTCCACGGTGGAGGGGATGGCGGGTCCGGCGGGACTGCATCCCCTCCAGCGCGCGTTCGCCGACCTGGGCGCCGCCCAGTGCGGCTACTGCACACCGGGGTTCCTCCTCACCGCCCAGGCCCTGCTGGCCGCCGAGCCGCGCCCATCGCGGGCCGCGATCGTCGAAGCCCTGGGAGGGAATCTCTGCCGCTGCACTGGCTATCTGAAGATCTACGAGGCGGTCGAGCTGGCGGCGGCGTGGCTACGGGGCGAACCGGCCGTGCCGGCGCGGGAAACGTTGTATGGGGAGTAACGGGACCCCCGGTTCGGGCGCCCTGCGCGTCGTGGGCACGCCGCGGGCAAAGGTGGATGCCGTCGCGAAAGTGACTGGCGCCACCCGGTTCGCCGACGATCTCGCGCTGCCGCAAATGCTCCACGCCAAGCTGCTCCGCTCGCACCTGCCCCACGCGCGGATCGTGTCGATCGACACGGCGCGGGCCCGGGCGCTGCCCGGCGTCCACGCGGTGCTCGTCGGGGCCGACCTGCCGACCCCGTATGGCATTCTCCCCGTCAGCCAGGACGAGCACGCGCTCTGCCTCGACCGGGTGCGCTTCATCGGCGACCCCGTCGCCGCAGTCGCGGCGGTGGACGAGGAGACGGCGCTGGCGGCGTGCGAACTGATCGCGGTCGTCTATCAGCCGCTGGAGCCGGTGTCCTCCCTCACCGACGCCCTGCGTGGAACCCAGCCACAAATCCATTTGTATGGCGACGGCCACAATATTCACAAAGTGGTGGCGCTCGAATTCGGCGACGTCGACGCCGCTCTGGGCGCGGCCGATTGGGTGCAGGAGGACGTCTTCTTCTATGAGGGGAATACCCATCTGCCGATGGAGCAGCACGCCGCCCTCGCCCAGGCCACCGCGGACGGACGGCTCACCCTCTGGACCTCCAGCCAGACGCCCCACTACGTCCACCGGGCGCTGGCCACGGTGCTGGGGCTCCGGGCCAGCCGGATCCGGGTCATCGCGACCCCCAATGGCGGCGGCTTCGGCGGCAAGTCCGACCCCTTCGGCCATGAAATCGTCGTCGCCGAGCTGTCGCGGCGAACCGCCCGCCCGGTGAAGATCTGCCTGACGCGTGAGGAGGTGTTCTACTGTCACCGCGGCCGACATCCCGTGCTGATGGAGCTGCGGAC
>JBHENR010000153.1:0-4047 GCA_046262555.1 Gemmatimonadota bacterium
GGCGCGCGCTGGCCCGGCTGAAGTGGCTGGTCGTCCGCGATCTGGTTGAGATCGAGCCGGCGGTCTTCTGGCGCGCCGACGCGCCCGAGATCCGGCGTGGCGAGCTCGCCACCGCCGAGATCGAGACCGAAGTGTTCCTGCTGCCCGCCGCCGGCCACGTCGAGAAGGCCGGCTCCTTCACCCAGACCCAGCGCATGCTCCAGTGGCGCGAGCAGGCGGTGGACCCGCCGGGCGACGCGCGCAGCGAGGCCTGGTTCGTCCACCAGCTCGCGCTGCGCCTGAAGGCCCGGGCCGAAGCATCCGCCGACCCGCGCGACGAGCCGCTGCGGGCGTTGGACTGGTGGTATCCGGAGGCCGAAGGCGGGGAGCCCGACATGCACGCCGTGCTGGCGGAGATCAACGGCTGGCGGACACAGCCGGCGGAAGCCGGCGCCCACCACGGTCCGCGGGTGGGCTCGTTCGACGAGCTGGCGAGCGACGGCTCGACGGCGTGCGGCTGCTGGATCTACTCGGGCGTGTACGGCCCCGACGGCGTCAATCGCGCACTCCGCCGGGAGCCGTCGGGTCCCTACGGCCACGGCTGGGGATTCGCCTGGCCGGGCGACCGCCGCATCCTCTACAACCGCGCCAGCGCACGGCCCGACGGCCGGCCGTGGAGCGAGCGCAAGAAGCTCGTGTGGTGGGACGAGAGCGAGGGTCGCTGGACCGGGCACGACGTTCCCGACTTTCCGGTCTCCAAGCGGCCCGACTACCGGCCTGCGCCCGGCGCGAGCGGGATGGACGCGCATCCCGGAGACGCGCCGTTCGTCCTCCACGAGGACGGGCTCGGCTGGCTCTACGTTCCGCGGGGGCTCAAGGACGGTCCGCTTCCGGCGCACTACGAGCCGCTCGAGTCACCGGTCGACAACGCGCTCTATGCGCGGCAGACGAACCCGGCCGCGCGCATCTTCGCGCGGCCCGACAACCCGCTGGCGGCGCGCGGCGACCCGCGCTTCCCGCACGTCCTGACCACGTACCGCCTGACCGAGCACCACACCGCGGGCGGGATGAGCCGCACGCTCTCCCACCTCTCCGAGCTCCAGCCCGAGCTGTTCGCGGAGGTCTCGCCCGAGCTGGCCGGCGAGGTGGGGTTCGCCAACGGCGACTGGATCACGGTGGCGACGCTGCGCGGCGCGGTCGAGGCGCGCGCGCTCGTAACCCGGCGCATGCGGCCCTTGCGGGTGGACGGCCGCGTCGTCCACCAGGTCGCGATGCCGTCTCACTGGGGGCCCGGCGGCGACAACGCGGGGGACGTCGTCAACGACCTCATCCCGATCACCGGGGAGCCGAACGTGACGATCCACGAGGGGAAGGCGCTCATCTGCCGCGTAATGGCCGGCCGCAGGGCCCCGGACGCGTCGTTCGACGCCTGGCTAGAGCGCGAGATCGGCGCGGACGTGGCCGATCCCCATCCGCGGCCGGAGACGCGGCGCCGCCCGGACGGGGAGGCTGGCGGCGACGACCGCACGGGCGGATACGGCTTGCAGGGGAAGAGCTGAGCGCGCCGCGACACGCCTACGTTGCCGAGGGTGTCACGGTGGGGTTCTTCACCGATCCGACCGTGTGCATCGGGTGCAAGGCATGCGAGGTCGCGTGCAAGGAGTGGAACGGCGTTCCCGCCGAGCCCGAGCTCTGGACCGGCACCTCGTACGACAACACTGCCGCGCTCGGGGCCTCCACCTGGCGGCACGTCAAGTTCCTCGAGTCGGGCGGCGACGGGGACCCGCTCCGGTGGGCGTTCGTTTCCGACGTCTGCAAGCACTGCGAGAACGCCGGCTGCCTGGAGGCGTGCCCCACCGGCTCGATCGTACGGACGCCGGTGGGCAGCGTCTACGTGCAGGACGACGTCTGCAACGGCTGCGGCTACTGCGTGGTGGCCTGCCCGTTCGGTGTGATCGACCGCCGTCCTGAGCCACTGCCGGGCGCGGGCGGCGCGTTCAAGTGCACCTTCTGCTACGACCGCCAGGCCGACGGACTCGTGCCCGCCTGCGCCAAGGCGTGTCCCACGGAATCGATCCGCTTCGGACCGCTCGAGGAGATGCGAGCCGCCGCCGAGGAGCGCCTGGCCCGGCTCGTGGCGCGCGGCGTCGACGACCTCGTCCTCTACGACGCGCGCGACACGTCGGTGGGCGGGACGCACGCGATCTTCCTGCTGCCCGGCGGCCCCGAGCGGTGGGGCCAGCCCCCGCGTCCCGAGGTGCCCACCGTGCGGCTGGCCGCCGCCTGGACGTCCGCTGCGCTGACCGGCGTCGGGGCGATCGCCGCCGCGGTGGCCGCTTTCCTGCTCGCGCCGTGACCATGCCGCCGGCGCGCAGGTCCGGCGAGCGGGCTGAGTACGCATCGGGCGGGCAGTCGGCCGAGGCGCGGCTCGACGCGCTGCGCGAGGAGGCCTCCCGGACCGGGAGAGTGACGGCGCCCGGCGCGCGCGTCGCGGGCGGGCCGATTCCCGAAATCGGCTACTACGGACGGCCGATCGTCAAGCCCGCCGTCTGGACGTGGGAGATCCCGCTCTATTTCTTCGTCGGTGGGATGGCGGGCATGTCCGCCGTGGTGGCGGCGGCCGCCCGGCTCGCGGAGTCGGACCTGGATCTCGTGCGGGCGGCGCTCTGGCTGGGCGTGGCAGGCGCGGTCGCCTCGCCGGTCCTCCTCATTCTCGATCTCGGCCGGCCCACCCGATTCCTCCATATGCTGCGCGTCTTCAAGTGGCGCTCGCCGATGTCGATGGGCGCCTGGATCCTGCTCGCGTTCGGGGCGGCGGTGACGGCCGCCGCGGCGCTCTTCGAGGGGACGTGCCGGAGCGCGCCGGGGACTGCGGCCTACGGCGCCGGGCTGCTCCTGAGCGGCGCGCTGTGGGCGGCCGCCGTCAGCGGGGCGCTGCTCGCCACGTACACCGGCGTCCTGATCGGGGCCACCGCGACCCCCGCCTGGCACACCCATCACCGTTCGCTCCCGCTCCACTTCGGGGTGGCCGGCCTGGGCTCCGCTGCTGCAGCGCTCATCCTCCTCCACGGGCCGGAGCGCAGCCTGGTCGCGCTCGGCGTCGCGGCGGCCGCGATCGAGACGCTGTTCGGCGCCTGGATCGAGCTGAGCCGCAACGGGGCCGCGGACCGCGCTCTCCGCCACGGCTGGAGCGGCTGGACCCTGCGGATTGCGGGCCTCCTCGCTGGGCCGGTCGCGCTCGCGCTCTGGTTCGCGGCCCCGCCGTGGTGCGGCGCCATCGCCTTCCTCGCAGGAGCGCTCGTCAGCCGCTACGGTTGGATCGCGGCGGGCCGCGCCAGCGGCCGCGACCCGGCCGCCGCGCTCTCGCCGCAGACGGACTAGACGACAACAACAACAGGCGTCGTCGCGGCACCAGAACTGTCTGCTAGCGGACCGACGAGGCCTCTCCGATCGCGTAGGATCTCCGCCTTCAGATGGACGCAGCTTCGCTTCGCCACACGCCGGAAAGGGCTGGCACAACCATGGAGGTATCCGAACCGGGGATAAACCCCGCACCGGAGCGCGTGCCAGCGTTTCGGTGGGGCGTGGGAATCGAGGGCTCGGCGATCCCGCATCTCGGCGTCAGCCAGTACGAGTGGACGGGGCACGACCGCCGCTGGCGCTCCGATTTCGAGACGATCCGCGCGGCACTCGGTCCCTGCTGGCTCCGCTATCCGATCCCCTGGGAGCAGGTCCAGCCGGGTCCCGGGGAGGCGCATTGGGACGAGGTCGAGGAGCGGCTCGAGTACGCCGCCGGGCTGGGGCTGAAGGTCGTCGCGGGGCTGGTCCACTTCGGCACCCCGACGTGGCTCCCGCAGGCTTTCGGGGATCCGGATTTCCCGCACGCGCTGGCGGAGTACGCCGAGGCCTTCGCGTGCCGCCTCGATCCGCTGGTCCGCGCCTACGTTCCCGTCAACGAGCCGCTGGTCACCGCCCTGTTCGCGGGAGACGTCGGACTGTGGCCGCCCTTCGGCCGCGGCTGGAGGTCGTATGCCTGCGTGCTGGGCCGGATCGCGGCCGGCCTGGTGC
>JBHENR010000154.1:0-2597 GCA_046262555.1 Gemmatimonadota bacterium
CGCTCGAGTCGGGCGCGAACGCGGAGGCGTTGACGCTTGCTCAGGGGGCGCTGGCTTCCGCCCGCGCCCAGCGCAGCGCCGACCCAATCAGCGACCGGTACAGCATCGCCGCCGCGTATCGGCTAATCGGAGATGTCAGACGGCGCAACAGAGACCCACTCTCCACTGCGGGAGGTGATCATCCCACGCCGTTCGACCTGGCGGCCTTCAGCGAACTGCCTGCAGACATGCCCTAATACTACAGCGACAGTTAGGTGGTAGGCTTGGCCTCCTCGGTGGCGGGCGCGCTGGAGGGGGCCGTGACGACGCAGGCGGAGGTCGCGGGTTGGCGCGGCGAGCTGGATGGGCTGCACGGCCGGATCGCGGGGCGGTTCCGCCGTGCGGAGGCGCGGGGGCGGGCCAAGCGGTACCTGGCCGGGCTGCTGGAGCGGGTCGAGCGCAAGAACGGCTGGCAGTTGGCCGAGCACCTGGGCGAGCCGGGGCCGCAGGGCGTCCAGCGGTTGCTCAACGCGGCGGCCTGGGACGTCGAGGCGGTCCGCGACGACCTGCGCGCCTACGTGGTCGAGCACCTGGGCGACCCGGCCGGCGTGCTGGTGGTGGACGAGACCGGCTTCCTGAAGAAGGGCACCAAGTCGGTGGGGGTGCAGCGCCAGTACAGCGGGACGGCCGGCCGGATCGAGAACTGCCAGGTCGGGGTGTTCCTGGCCTACGCGAGCGGCGCGGGGCGGGCCTTCCTGGACCGGGAGCTGTACCTGCCCGAGGCGTGGGCGGACGACACGGCGCGGCGCCGGGAAGCCGGCGTGCCCGCGGCGGTGGGCTTCGCGACCAAGCCGCGGCTGGCCCAGGCGATGCTGGGGCGCGCGTTCGCGGCCGGGGTGCCGGCCGCCTGGGTGAGCGGCGACGAGGTCTACGGCGACGACGGCGCCCTCCGCCGCTGGCTGGAGGAGGGGGGCCACGCCTACGTGCTCGCCGTCTCCTGCGACCACCCGGTCTGGCAGGCCGGCACCCAGGAGCGGGCGGATCGGCTCGTCGCCGCCCTGCCCCCGGCGGCCTGGGCGCCCCTCTCGGCGGGGGAAGGGAGCCAGGGGGCGCGGCTCTTCGACTGGGCCTGCGTCCGGCTGCCCTACGACGACGCGCCGGGCACGGCCCGGTGGCTGCTGGCGCGGCGCAGCCTCAGCGACCCGACCGAGGTCGCCTACTACCGGGCGTCCGGGCCGGCGGCGACGCCCGTCGCGGAGCTGGTCCGCGTGGCCGGGCTGCGCTGGGCGATCGAGGCCAGCTTCGAGGACGCCAAAGGCGCCGTCGGGCTCGACCACTACGAGGTGCGCAAATGGACCGCCTGGTACCGCCACGTCACCCTGGCCCTGCTGGCGCACGCCTACCTCGCCGTCACCCGGCACCGCGCCAACGCCGCTGCGGCCGACGCCGGCGCGGCCGAAAAAGGGGGGCCGCCGACCTGCTCCCGCTGACGGCGCCGGAGGTCCGCCGCCTGCTCCTGGCGTTGCCCGAGCCGCCGGAGCGTTTCGCCTTCCGGCTCCGCTGGTCGCGCTTCCGGCGCCGCCACCAGGCCGTGGCCAAGCGGTGCCACGCCGCCCGTCGCGCCCGACCGGCCGCGGGCGCCGGCGGCCCGCCGGTCCAGGTCCTGCCCGCCGGCGCGCTCGAGCTGACCGAGGAGCGGTGGCGGCGCGTCGGCCCGCTCCTGCCGCCGCAGCGGCCGCCGACCGGCCGCCCGGGCGCCGACCACCGCACCGTGCTCGGCGGCATGCTCTGGGTGATGCGGACCGGGGCGGCCTGGCGCGACCTCCCCGCGGAGTTCGGCCCCTGGGAGACCGTCCACGGCCGGTACCGCCGCTGGTGCCGCGCCGGCCTCTGGCCGCGCATCCTCGCGGCCCTGGAGCCAGGCGCCCCCACCAACGGGCCCTAACTGTCGCTGTAGTACTAAGTGGTGCATCCGGCAAGTCCTGCCGCAGGGGGCCTGTGCCCGATGCCCGTGCGCCGCCGCCCGCGGCGGCGGCGGCGGCGGCCCCAGCCGAGGGGGTGGCGGTGGGCGTTCCGGTCGGCGGCGGCCCGCTCCACGGCGGCGCGGACCTCCTCCCACGGCTCGACGCGCCGGCCCGTGGGCGCGAGGGAGCGCACGGTCTTCCACCACGGCTCGATCCGGTTCAGGGAGGCGGCGTCGGTCGGCGGGACGACGAACGCCCGGCGCGGATGGCCCCGCGCGAAGCGCCGCACGGCGAGGGCCCGGGGCATGCCCCGGTTGTCGAGGACGGCGTGGACGCGCTCGGCCCCGGCCCCGACCCGCGCCTCCACCTGCTCCAAGAAGGCCCCCCCATCGGCGGTCGTCCGGCCGTCGTAGGGCGCCGTGAACGCCGCGCCGGTGGCCGGCCGGGAGGCCCCGAAGGCGTACCCCTGGCCGCGGCGCCCGTGGTCGACCCCCTGGGGGGCGCGCTCGGCCCCGGCCGCCGGGCGGGGGCGCACCGCCGCCCGGCCGGGGGAGCGCTTGGCCGCCGTCGGCCCCATGTCGTCGCGGCAGGTCACGACACGACCCGCAGGCGGCGCCTCGCAGCGGGCGACGACGGCCCCCTTGTTTCGGCGAA
>JBHENR010000155.1:0-3862 GCA_046262555.1 Gemmatimonadota bacterium
GCCTACCGCAGGGCGACGTGCTTCGTCCTCCCCGCCACGCTCGACGAGCGCGCCGACACCGAGGGCCTGGGCGTGGTGCTCCTCGAGGCGATGTCGTACGGGGTGCCGGTGATCGCCACTCGACGCGGCGGGATCGTGGACATCGTAGACGACGGCAGGAGCGGGCTCCTCGTCGAGGACGAGCCGGCGGCGCTCGCGGACGGGATCGCTGCGCTGCTCGACCACCCGGAGCGCCGGCGCGAACTCGGGCGCGCGGGCCGTGCTCGCGTGCGCGAGCGATTCGGCTGGGATAGTATCGTGGACCGCCTGGAGGCGGTCTATCGGTCTCCGTCGTCGGCATGAGCGACGCGACGTTCTACCAGCGATACGTGACGAGCCCGGAGTACCGCGCCTCGCGGGCCCGCAAGGCCGAGCTCGTCTACGCGCTGTGCGCCGAAGGATTGTCGAACGCGCGCCGCGTGGTCGACCTCGGGGCGGGCACCGGCATTATCACGCGGGCGCTGGAGCGCCTCTCCGGCCGCCGGATCGTGGGCTTCGACATCGACCGATCCTTCATGCAGGAGACCGAGCGGATGGCCGTGGCCGATCTGGAGGCGCTTCCGGTCGCCGACGGCGCGATCGACTTCGGCATCGCCAACCACGTGTACGAGCACGTCGCCAGCCTCGACCGCTTCTTCGCCGAGCTCGCCCGCGCGCTCGCTCCGGGCGGCCGCGTGTACCTGACGGCGGGAAATCGCTTCGCGCCCATCGAACCCCACTACCGGATCCCGACCCTCTCCTGGTGGCCGCGGCCTGTCGCGGACCGCCTGCTGCGCTGGAGCGGGCGCGGCCAGTCGTACGATGACATCCGCTTCACGACCCACGCGCGCCTGCGGCGGTCCGCGGAGCGTAGCGGCCTGGCGCTGGAGGATGTGACCGCCGACGCGCTGGCGAGCCAGCTCGACCGCTACGATAGCGCGCCGGGTCGGGCCCTCGGCCGCACGGCCGGGATCCTCCCCGGCTCGGTGCGCCGACGCCTGCTCGAGCTCGCCTCGCCGCAGTGGTTCTTCTTCGTCCGCCACCGGGAGAGCGGATGAGCGCGGAGAAGCCGAAGCGCGGGAAGCGAAAGGGCGGCAAGCAGGCACCGCGAGGGGAAACGGCGCCGCGCAAGCGGAGGCCCGCCGCGCCGGCGGCGCGGGATCGGCCAGAGCTCGACGGCCGAGTCCGCTGGATCGTGTTCGCCGCGATGGGGGTCGCCAGCCTGGCGTTCTTCGCCTCGTTCGTGTTCGACCGCGGGTCCATGCTGTTCGGCACGGACATGCTGTCGCAGGCCTACCAGAGCCGGGCCTTCGCGGTCGAGGAGGTCCTCGCCGGCCGCGGTCTGCCGCAGTGGAACCCGTTCGTCTACGGCGGCCTCCCGTACCTCTCGATCCTCCCTTACCCGGTCTACTACCCGACGTCGCTCCTGTACTTCGTGATCGAGCTCCACCGCGCGATCGGGTGGGCATTCGTCCTCCACTTCTTACTGGCCGGCGTCCTCGGATACGCGCTGGCGCGCGAGCTCGGGCTGCGGCCCGGAGCGGCGGCGGTGACCGGTATTTCGTACATGTTCACCGGCTATCTCGTCAGCCACCTCTACGCGGGGCAGGACGGCCGCATGTTCGCGATGACCTGGACCCCGGCCGTGTTCCTGCTCGCCGAACGGGCGATTGCGCGCCGGCGCCTCCACTGGTTCCTGTGGATGGCGGGCGTGGTGGCGCTCCAGGTCTTCACGCCGCACGTTCAGATGATGTATTTCTCCGCCATGGCGGTGGGCGCCTACGCGCTCTTCCGCCTGCATCAGGTGCGGGTCCATATGGGGGAGTTGCGGACCCCGCTGGTGCTGCTCGGAGGCTTCGCCGGGGCGTATCTGCTGGCCGGCCTGATCACGCTGGTCGAAGTGTGGCCAACCTGGAACGTGGTCCAGTTCTCCCATCGCGCCGAGCGCGGATACGACTACGCGAGCTCCTGGTCGATGCCGGTACAGGAGACGCTGGCGGCCGTCTGGCCACGCTTCCAGGGGCACCTCGAGACCTACTGGGGAACGAATCCCTTCAAGCTCCACACCGAGTACCTGGGGGCGGTCCCGGTGCTGCTCGCCCTCGTGGCGCTGGCCGCCCGCCGGACGGCGCGCGTGTGGTTCTTCGCGGCGCTCGCGGTAGCGGGGCTGCTCTTCGCGTGGGGTGGGGCGACCCCGCTCCACCGGCTCTTCTACCACTTGCTCCCGATGATGAAGTCCTTCCGCGCGCCGGCCATGATGTACTCGGTTGTCGCACTGTCGGTGGTCGTCCTCGCCGGGCACGGCGCCCAGGCGCTGTACGACCGCCGGGGAGAGCTCGCCGACGGGGGACACCTCGCGTGGAAAGTGGTCGGCGGCCTCGGCGCGCTCTGGCTCCTGCTCTGGTTCTGGGCCGCGGGCTCGCCCGATGGGTTCGCGGGGTTCTGGAGCGGATTGCTCTACACCGATCCGATCGAGGGCGGCCGCGCCGCCGCGCTCTCCGCCGCCATGCCCGGCTTCGTCCGCTCGTTCGGGCTGTTCGCGCTCTTCTGGTCCGCTGGGGTCGCGCTGTGCTGGTTCGCCGTGCGCGACCGGATCGCCCCCCTTGCCGCGTGCCTCGCGCTGGCGGTGATCGCGGGCGCCGATCTCTGGCGCGTAGACCGCGACTTCTATGCGGTCGTGCCGGCGGAGCAGCTGCTCGAGCCCGCCCCGGCGGTCGAATGGCTCCAGCGCCAGCCCGAGCCCTTCCGCGCCTTCCCGCTTCCCGACGCGTTCGGGCCCAACGACCTCATGCTCTTCCGCGTCGCCACCGTGACGGGGTCGCAGAACTTCCGCCTCCGCTGGTGGGACGACCTCGTCGGGGAAGGCGGGGCGCGGCTGGCGGACCCGCGGCTCTGGCCGCTCCTCAACCTGCGCTACGTTCTCTCGGGTCAGGCGATCGACCTCGCCGGCCTCGGGCTCGTCTTCGAGCAGGGCCCGCTGGTCTACCGGTTCGACGGCGCGGCGGCGGGCGCCTGGGTCGTCCACGAGGCGCGGGTCCGGCCGGCCGGCGAGCAGGCCGCCGCGGCGCTCCTCGAGGCGGGGCTCGATCCGCTCCGGACCGCGCTGCTCGAGCCGGGCGCAGCCTTGCCACCCCTCGCTCCAGCCGCCGGAGGCGAGCCGCCGCCGATGTGGACCGCGCGCGAGCCAGACCGCCTGGCGCTCGACGTGGTTGCGGGGGGCGACGGGATCCTCGTCCTCTCCGAGATCTGGCATCCTTACTGGAGCGCCCGGGTCGACGGCCGGACGGCGGAGGTGCTGCAGGTCGACGTGGCGCTGCGCGGCGTCCCGGTGCCTGCCGGGCGCCATTCCGTGGAGCTCGAATTCCGCGACCCCCATGTCGGGTATGGCGCGTGGGGGAGCGCGGCCGGCCTGGCGATCTGGCTCGGGCTCCTGGCGGCGACCTGGCGCCGGCGCGGCGCGGCCGCCGACGCCGGGGAGAGCGCCGCATGAGCCAGGCGGGCAGCCGCCGCGGCTGGCTTCCTTGGATCGAGCGCGCGGCCGGGATCCTCGTGCTGGCCTTCCTGGCCCTCTACCTGGCGCGGAACTGGTCGGAGGTGGCGGTTCATCCGTGGCGGATCCACTGGTCCCGGCTGGGGCTCGCCACGCTCTGTGTGCTGCTGGCCTATAGCGGCTTCGTGCTGTCCTGGCGCAGGATCCTGGGCCGCCTGGGAGGCCGGCTCTCGGTCCGTGACGCCCACCGCATTTGGTACCTCGGCAACCTGGGGCGGTACGTGCCGGGCAAAGTGTTCCAGCTGGCCGGCACCGCGTATCTGGCGCGCGCCAAGGGCGTGAGCCCGGTGTTGA
>JBHENR010000156.1:0-4708 GCA_046262555.1 Gemmatimonadota bacterium
CCACTCCACCTTCGAGGAGACGACCAAGCTGCTGCTCGACGGCGAGCTGCCGACGGCGGCAGACCTGGCGGCGTTCACCGCCGACCTGGCCGCCCACCGCGCGCTCGACGACGAGATCCTCGACATGCTGCATGAGTATCCGGCCGAGGCCGAGCCGATGGCCGTCCTGCGGACCGCCGTGTCCGCGCTGGGGCTGGCGGACCCGGATGCCGCCGACAACGGGCCCGAGGCGACGCGGCGCAAGGCGATCCGGTTGATCAGTCAGTTTCCGACCATCATCGCGGCCTTTGATCGGCTGCGGAATGGCAACGAGCCGCTCGAGCCACGGGCGGATCTCTCCCACGCCGCCAATTTCCTCTACATGCTGACCGGCAACGAGCCCGATCCCGAAGACGCCCGGGTGCTCGACGTCTGTCTCATTCTCCACGCCGAGCACGGGATGAATGCCTCGACGTTTTCGGCGCGGGTCACGGCCGCGACGCTCTCCGACATCCACTCCGCCATCACGTCGGCGATCGGCACGCTCAAGGGTCCGCTCCACGGCGGCGCGAATCAGGAAGTGATGAAGATGCTGCTCGATATCGAGGCGTCGCACGAGGAGTCAGCCGACTGGGTGCGCGCGAAGCTGGCCCGCAAGGAAAAGATCATGGGGTTCGGCCACCGCGTGTACAAGACGATGGATCCCCGCGCGCCGATTCTGCGGGAGTTCTCCAAGGACCTCACCGCGCGCGCCGGTCAGCCGCAGTGGTACGACATGAGCGAGACGATCCTCGAGACGATGACGACGGAGAAGAAGATCGACCCCAACGTGGATTTCTTCTCGGCGTCCACCTACTACGCGCTCGGCATCGCGGTCGACCTCTTCACCCCGATCTTCGCGATCTCCCGGGTCGGCGGCTGGGCGACCCACGTCGAGGCCCAGTTCGCCAACAACCGCTTGATCCGCCCGCGCGCCCAGTATGTCGGCAAGCGGGACCTCAGCTACACCCCGCTCGACCAGCGGGGCTGAGGCGCGGCGGGCCGCACGCGGCCCGACGCCGGCGCGGACTGTCCCGACCCTTGCGTCTCTTCCGGCATGACTTCCGGCATCGCGTCCCAGGAGGCCCCGATGGCGTATGATCGCCTGACTCCCCCCGTGACCGGCGAGACGATCGCCTACGACCGCGCCTTCCGGGTGCGGGCGCCGGATCATCCGGTTATCCCGTTCATCGAGGGCGACGGGATCGGCCCCGACATCTGGGCCGCGGCGCGTCGGGTATTCGACGCCGCCGCGCGGGCGGCCTATGGCGGCGCCCGGCGGGTCGAGTGGTTCGAGATCTTCGCCGGCGAAAAAGCGGTGGCCACCTATGGCGCGGATGCCGCGGGGCGCGAGACCTGGCTGCCCGCCGACACCCTGCAGGCGATCCGGGACTACCGGGTGGCGATCAAGGGACCCCTGACGACGCCGGTCGGCGGCGGCATCCGGTCGCTCAACGTGGCGCTGCGCCAGGAGCTGGACCTCTACTGCTGCATCCGGCCCGTCCGCTACGTGGCCGGCACGCCGTCGCCGATGCGGGCGCCGGAGAAGCTCGACGTGGTGATCTTCCGCGAGAACACCGAGGACCTCTACGCCGGGATCGAGTGGCAGGTCGGCACACCGGAGCAGGCGCGGGTGCGGGCGTTCCTGAACGACGAGATGGGATGCGACCTCCCGGCCGACGCCGGACTCGGCCTCAAGCCGATCAGCGAGACAAATACAAAGAGACTTGTGGCCGCCGCGATCGAGTATGCGCTGGAGCGGCCGCGGGAGGGCCGGCCGCGGTCGGTTACCCTGGTCCACAAGGGGAACATCATGAAGTTCACCGAAGGGGCGTTCCGGGAGTGGGGCTACGAGGTAGCCGCCGAGCGGTTCGGCGATCGGACCGTGCGCGAGGCCGACCTGGGAGCTGCGGGGGACGCCGGCGGCCGGGTGGTGATCAAGGACCGGATCGCCGACGCGATGTTCCAGCAGCTCCTGCTGCGGCCCGACGAGTACGACGTGCTCGCGACGCCGAACCTCAACGGCGACTACCTCTCCGACGCGGCCGCGGCGCAGGTCGGCGGGCTCGGCATGGCGCCGGGCGGCAACGTCGGCGACACCGCCGCCGTGTTCGAGGCGACCCACGGCACGGCGCCCCGCTACGCCGGGCTCGACAAGGTGAATCCGGGCAGCGTAATCCTCTCGGGCGCGCTGCTGTTCGACTACATCGGCTGGGGCGAGGTGGCGAGGCGGATCGAGCAGGCGCTGGCGGCGACCATCGCCGATCGCGTGGTGACGTACGATCTGGCGCGCCAGCTGGAGGGCGCCGCCGAAGTGTCGTGCTCGGCCTTCGCGGACGCGATCATCGCGCGGCTGTGAGTCATGGCATTCGTTGACGAAGCCCGCATCATGGTCGAGGCCGGTGCCGGGGGGCGGGGTTGCGTCTCGTTCCGGCGGGAGAAGCACGTGCCGCGAGGCGGGCCGGATGGCGGCAACGGCGGCGCCGGTGGCGACGTGGTGCTGGCGGTGGACGTCAATCTCTCGACGCTTCAGGACTTCCGCTATCAGACGCGGTATGTCGCCGGCCGGGGGGAGCACGGCTCCGGCAACCGGCGGAGCGGCGCCGCGGGAGAACTGATCGAGCTCCGGGTGCCGCCGGGGACGATCGTCCGCGACGCCGTCACGGGTGAGCTGCTGGCCGACCTGACGGCCGCCAGCGGACGGATGGTGGTGGCAAGCGGGGGCCGGGGTGGGCGCGGCAATGCGCTGTTCGCCAACGCGACCCATCAGGCCCCCCGGCACGCCCAGGAGGGCGTACCCGGCGCGGAGCGGGAGATCGGGCTCGAACTCAAGCTGCTCGCCGACGTGGGCCTGGTCGGCAGCCCCAATGCGGGCAAATCCACCCTGCTGGCCCGGGTCAGCGCCGCGCGCCCGAAAATTGCCGACTATCCCTTCACGACCCTCACCCCCAATCTCGGCGTGGTGGCGCTCGAGCCGGGCCGCTCCTTTGTCATGGCCGACATCCCGGGACTGGTGGAGGGCGCCGCGGAAGGAAAGGGACTGGGCATTCAATTCCTCAAGCACGTCGAGCGCACGCGGGTGCTGGCGGTCCTGATCGACGTGACCCATCCGGATCCGGCGGCCGAGTACGCCATGCTGATGGCGGAACTGACGGCGTGGTCGCCGGAGCTGCTCGAGCGGCCCCGACTGGTCGTCTGGTCCAAGGGCGATCTGGGGGCTCCGCCGGAGGACGTGTCGTTCGAAGGCGTCGCCGGTACGCTGGCGATCTCCGCCGTGACGGGCGCCGGCCTGCGGCCCCTGCTCGAGGCGCTGTGGGGCGTGCTGCAGGCGGCGCGGGAGCGCCAGCCGGCATGATGGGCGAGGGTTCGTTGCGTGAGCTGCGGCTGGGCGAAGCGGGCTATCCCGCCTGGCTCGCCACGGTTCCCGACGCGCCGCCGCTGCTCATCTGTCAGGGGACGCCGGAGCTGCTCGACCGAACCGCGGTGGCGCTGGTGGGCGCCCGGCGGGCCTCGGCGCTGGGCCTCGCCCTGGCCGGTCAGCTCGGCGCCGGGCTCGCCCGGGCCGGGGTCGTGGTCGTCAGCGGCTGCGCCATCGGCGTCGACGCGGCCGCGCATCGGGGGGCGCTCCAGGCGGGCGGCTCGACGGTGGCCGTGCTCGGGGGCGGGCTCGACGTCGCGGCTCCCACCAGCAACCGGGGGCTGGCCGCCGAGATCGCCGCGCGGGGATGCCTGGTGAGCGAGTTTCCTCCCGGCACGCCGCCGCTGAAGCATCACTTCCCGCGCCGCAACCGGATTATCGCCGGGCTGGCCCGAATCGTGGTGGTGGTCGAGGCGGGTGCCACCTCGGGCGCGCTGATCACCGCCCGGCTGGCGCTGGCCGCCGGCCGCGAGGTGATGGCGGTGCCCGGCCATCCGCTGCTGGCGACCTCGGTCGGGGCCAACGCACTGCTGTCCGATGGGGCGCGTCCGGCCTGCGCGCTCCGCGACATCCTCGACGAGCTGGCCAGTCTGCCGGGTGGCTGGTCGCTGCCGGGCTCGACAGGGGCTGAACCGGCGGCGCCGCCGTTCGCGCCGCCTTCCACCACGGGGACGGCCGGCGACGCCGTGGCGCGGGTGGCGGCGGCGCTCAGCGCCGCGCCGGCGTCGGCTGAAGAGCTGGCCCGTGCCGCCGGCGTGCCGATGGCGGCCGCGCTGGCGGCGCTCACCGAGCTCGAGCTGCTCGATCTCGCGCGCGCCCACGCCGGGCAGCGGTTCAGCCGGCGGGAGCCGCGGGATCGTGCCGCGGCGCGCCCCGCGCCCGCGCGCTGAGTCAAGCCGTGGCGCGCCCCCTCCATCTCTATGTCCACGTCCCGTTCTGCGCGCGGAAGTGCCCCTACTGCCACTTCTACAATCTGGGTCACGACGATGGCCGGGAGGCGGTCTTTCTGGATGCGCTGGCGCGCGAGCTGGCCGCCTGCCGGCAGGAGGCCGCGTTCGACGGCACCCGGCTGGTGACGCTGTACTGGGGCGGGGGCACCCCGTCACTCCTCACCGCGGACGGGTTCGAGCGGCTGGCGGACCTGTGTCTCGGCACGGCGCCGCGCGGCGACAGCTTCGAGTGGACGGTCGAGGTGAATCCGGGCGATGCGACCGCGGAGCGGTTCGCCGCGTTTCTGGAGCGTGGCGTCACGCGGCTGTCGGTGGGTGTCCA
>JBHENR010000157.1:0-16251 GCA_046262555.1 Gemmatimonadota bacterium
ATTGTGAAAGACGGCCGTCTGGACGCGCCACGCCCCGCGCTGGAAGCGACCACCGGCCTCGACGTTGATGCTCGCCTCTGCCTCCGTGTCGCGGTCGGCGCCGGGGCCGGGCGGCGCGAAGCCGCGATGGACCCCGGTGAAGAGCGACGCCGACTCGTTCACCGTCACCCCCAGGCCCAAGCCAGGGATCCATACCTCGACGCCGTTGTCCCGAACCCGCGTGGGCGCCTCGCGAGTCGGGTCGGCGGCGGCATAGTCCGTACGGGTAAAGTCGATCCGCTCGTGCCGGAGCCCGGGGGACATGGTCCAGCGCCCGAACTGGATCTGATCCTGAATGAAGAAGGCCCACGCCGAGGCCTCACTCACCCGGTTGGCGTTTGCGCCGGGAGCGCCGCTCGTCGTCAGCCGCATCCGCCCCGCCTCCATCGCGTAGCCGTCGGCGTGCTGAAAGCGATCCTCGGCATCCTGATGAAACCGGATGCCGAGCTCCACGTCGTGCGCCAGGCCGGGACCGCCCAATCGAAGCCCGAGAATCGACTGGACCCCGCGGGCATCGTAGGCGCGCTGACCGGCGACCACGCTGAGCGCGTCCGGCCCACTGTCTCCCCCGCGCACGATGGCCAGTTCCGCCACGTGGGTCTCGGGATCGTTCACGATCGCCTCGATGCCGACCCCCCGCACCGACGCCAGCTTGTACCAGTTGCGTTCGACGTCATGCCTGTAGATGGCGGTGGTCAGGTCGAGCCGCGCGCCGACCTGAAGCGTGTGGCGAAGCTGGATCTGCCGCTGGTCCGCCCGCATCACGTCCGCCTGGGATCCAGCGTAGCGCCGATCGGCGTTGAGGCGGAAATCCGCCTCGGTCAGGCCGAGATACGTTTCCTGCGACGTTTGATCGTACCGTCCGAGCTTCAATTCCAGCGCTTGATATACGGACCCAGCCGGTTTCGCATTGACCCGCAGTTTGACCAGGTAGTCCTTCACGTCGAAGCCGGTGTCGCCCCCCCCGTCGAGTTGCTTGAACCCGTCGGTGCGCAGTTGATACGTTTCGGCCATCCACCCACCGCGGGCGTAGGAGTCGCCGACGCGCACCCGGGCCTTGCCCGTTCTGTCCCCGCCACCCGCCAGGTCAACCCCCCACGTGAACGTCCCGGGGATGGCGCTGGAAACCAGGTTGAGCGCGCCGCCCGTCGTGCGCGGGCCATATTTGATCTGGCTCGAACCCTTTCGAACCTCGATCGCCTGCATTCGGCCGACGACGGGAAAATAGTAGGCGGCCGGGGCAGCATACGGCGCCGGGCTGATCAAAATCCCGTCCTCGAGCAGGGTAATCTTCTCACTGCGTTCCGACCCGGTGCCCCGCATCCCGATGTTGGGCCGCAGACCGTACCCGTCTTCTTCCTGGAGATTGAGTCCCGGCGCCCGGGTCAGAATCCGAAGTACGTCGTCGAAGAGCAGGGGTCGCGCCGCCAGCTCCGCAGGCCCGATCACTTGCGCCGATCCAGGAATCGCCTCCATTGATGCCGCATTCCCCACCAGGCGGAAGCGGTCCACCACAACCTGCACGGCCGGGGCGTTTGCGCTGAACGAGACGTCCCCTGCGGCGGTGGTGGAATCGGCCGGTGCACCGATCGGCTCCTGGGCCTGAAGGTAGGATGCGGTTTCGAGAAGCAGTGCGCAAAAGATGAGGGATCGCACTTTTCAAGTCCTTTCCAGACAATGGTTTCAGGAATGATTCCGATTTGTTGAGACCGGGTCTCAAGCATGTTAGACAAAAAAACGGACGAGTCAAGTCCGGTTTATGGCGGGGGCCCCGCGGTTTCGGGACGTCAGGGTTCGATCAGGCGGAGCAGGCTTTCCTCGGTGATCCGCAACTCCCGGCGGACGGGCTCGCGGTCGACGAAGTGGATCCGGGTCAACGTCGCTTCGGCGCGCTCTTCGACCCGGCGCACGACGCCGCGCTCATGGGCGAAGTAGATCGCGCCCCGCATCCGGATCCGTTCCTCAACCGAGCGGGGGCGATCCCCCGCGCTGTCGGACTCGGCGTATACCACCGGCAGATAGATATCCCCCTCGTAGCCGATGACCGCGGTGGCTTCGCCATCCTCCGTGGTCAGCTGTTCGAGGACGTAGGTCGAGCTGGTGACGACCGGCGCCGTGCCCGGCGCCACGACCTTGACCTCCTGGGTCCAGCTGTCGCCCAGCGTCAGCGGTCGATCGGGAAAGACCGGCTGGGTCTGCTCGGCGTAGGACTGGAAATCGAGATCGCCGAACAGCGGCTTGGCGGTCTCGACACCCGTCACGGCCACGATCCGGCCCTGGGGAGTGACTTCCAGATTGATCGTGATGCGGTCGGGAACGGGCTTCCGCCCGGTGGAATCCGCCGGCAGATAATAGGTCAGCGTCAGCACGTAGTGGCCGCGTGGCGTGATCTCGGTCGCCACTTCATCGATCCGGATCTCCCGCTCGTACGGACTGACCCGGGTCCCGGAGGGCGCGGTCGAGTCGGGCGTGGTGGCAGAGCCGCTGGAATGGTATAGATAGCGCAAGGTATCGCCGGGCTCGTAGCTGAAGCGGAGCCGCACGCCGGTCTCCCGCGGCTCTCCGCAGGCCGCCAGACCCCCCACGATCCCCAGCATCACCAGGGAGCGGCGGAACGACCCCACCTAGGGTCCCACCGGAAAGTCGCCGGCCGGCTCTGGGGTGGCCGGCCGGGATGCTTCGGCGAGCCCCGCCAGCGCCACCCCCTTCGACAGCGGGTCGACACTGCCGATCGCATACGTCACGCGATCGAAGTACGCCCAGTCGTCCTCCCAGGCTGAATCGCCGGCGGGCCTGCCGGCGGGGCCTCCGGCGGCGGCCGGGATCGGTTGCGGCGGGAGCGCGGCCCCGACCGGCGGGCCCGCCGGATCTCCCCCGCTCCCGCTCCACCAGACTCCCGCGCCGAACATCAGCACCCCGGCAAGGCTGGCGGCACAGGCCAGCGGCGCGTAGCGCCGCACCATGCCCGCACGCGCGGACGGGTCGCCGGGCACGCGCTCCAGCCCGGCCGGGACGGGCCGCGCGTCGGGCACCATCCCGGCGATCGGCAGGGCGGTCCAGAACGCCGCCCAGTAGCCAGCCGGGGGCGCCGGGGGGGCCGCCGCATACCATCGCAGGGCGCTCACCGTGGCGGCGCACTCCTCCCGCAACGCGCGACACGCGGCGCAACGGAGCAGATGCGCCTCCGCCCGGCGATCGGCGGCCGTTGCCAGACGGCCGTCGAGCAAGCGATACAGCGTTTCCGTCTCGAGATGCTGGGACTCGGACATGGCTGGACCCTCCGCGAATCCATCGACTGGACGCTGATTCGGCACGGCCGTTCAATCCCTGTGGCCGGCAAGCAGCTTGCGCAGCTTCTCGCGACCATAGAAAAGGTTCGACCGCACCGTCGCGCGGGGGCACTCGCAGCGCTCGCTGATCTCTTCCGTGCTCAATCCTTCGATGTCGTGCAGCACCACGATTTCGCGCTGCCGCGGCGGGAGGACGCGGAGCGCGCGTTCCAGCTTGCGGTGGAACTCGACCCGCTCGACCTGCGCGTCGGGCGGTTCCAGGCTGCTCTCGGGCTCCCGCTCGGGGGTGCCTTCGGGCACCTCGACCGCCACGCCCCCGCCGCGCCGCTGGCGCCGGATGTGATCCAGCGCCGTGTTGACCAGGATCCGCCGGGCCCAGGGGAAGAAGGCCTCCGGCCGGGTGAGACCCGACAGGTTCTGATAGATCTTGACGAACGCATCCTGAAGGACATCATCGGCGTCCTCATGCGACCCGGCGTAGCGCCGGGCCAGGCTGTAGAACGCGGTCTGGTAGACCGCCATCAGCTCGCGGAAGGCGCGCGGGTCGCCGGCCCCGGCTCGGCTGGCAAGCGCCGCCACGCGCGCGATCTCCGACGTGATGACGGGAGCGGTCTCGATCAGCGCCTTCAGGACGCCTTCCCCCGCGCGCCCTCGTCCTCGACCCCGAGAATCCAGGCCGCCACGCGGCCGACCGGAAGCGGCGCGTCCGGCTGCCAATACTCCCGGTCCTCGAACAGCGTGCTCGACGTGTCGTCCGCGGGATGGGCGTCGAGCGCCGCGAGAATGGCCCGCGCGCGCGCCCGCCAGCGGCCGAAGTTCACCGGCCGCAGGTCGACCCAGCCGGCATCGGCCCAGCGCGCGATCGAGTCGGCGTCGAGGGTCTCGCGCGCCTCTTCCTTGTAGAGCGGGATCTTCATCTCAGGTCCCCGCAGCAGCTGGCCGTCGGGACGCCAGATCGGCAATCCGATCGACAGAATCCGCGCACGCAACTCGCCGTCCCCGTCGAGCAGGCCGGCGCAGGAGTCGCTCATCACCGCCGGTTCCGCGTCCGCCACGGCGCGCAATGAGCCGCACGTCAGCCGCAGCAGATACGCCTCGTACAGCAATTTCGACAGCCGCGGCGGCCCCAGCATCTCAAAGGCGATGGACAGGTGGCGGTCGGGGCGCTCGTGGCGGCGCATCTCCTCGAGCGCGCGATGGCGCATCACCCCGGCGCGGTAGGTCGGCCCGAGCGTGGACCCGTCCAGCGCGGCGATCACCTCGCGTCCGGTCGTCCCCCCGCGCAGCTCGAGCAGGACGTGGGCCGCGATTTCCTCCGGCGTGACGAATTCCATCTGTCCCAATGCGGTCACGGTCTCGAACTCCTCGCACGAGAACATGCCATTCTCACCGGTGTCGATGAAGGCCGCCTCGAGCACCCGCGGACCGCCGTCGGCGGAAGTCAGCGGCTGCCAGCCGGCGGCCTGTTCGCCGATGGCGTCGCTGACGCTCAGCGCCCGATCCGGTGGACAGTCGAAGAGCGGGATCCGGTGCCCCCGACGCTCGACCGGGCCACTGCCGATACGCTTCCAGGCGATCGCGGTGCTGGGCTTGATCTCCTTCACGATCGGCGCGCCCGGCGTGCGGGCCAGCAGGTAGAGCAGCATGGAATGGGCGCCGGCGATGGACGTCTTCGACAGCAGGACGCGGCTGGGCCGCTCCTCACTATGGGTGTAGGGAATGTTCAACCCCATGCCCCCCGAGCCGGTCGTCCCCACCTTGAGGTATGCCGCCGTGCCCGCCGCGGCGAGCGCCTCGCGCATGATCTGCACGTGACGGATGAGCTGCGGCAGAGACAGCGTCGTCAGATGGTGCTCGATCTCGTCGCGGAGTGCGTCCGCGCCGGCGGTTCCGGCGTCCACGCTGGCGACCACCTTCTGCACCCGCCGCACGCTGTAGAACACGTCCTGATAGGCAAAGGCGGTGGCCGTGTTGATGCAGTCGATCACGATTTCCGGCTGATGTTCCGCCAGCAGGTGATGGAGGTACGCCTGCTCGAGCCGCGCCGGCGACAGCTCCGCCATCGTGTCCTCGATGATCATGCGCCGCGTCTCGCGTTCCGCCAGCAGGGCGGAGCGATCATGATCCTTCAGCGCCGTCCGGACGAAGATGTTTCCCCAGGCCGGCTGGAACCGGTCGGCCTGCGCCGGGAATCTCCGCGCCAGCTCGGCTACGGCTTCCTCGGCCTCCAGCTGGCGCAGGGAATGGATGACGAGACGGCGCGGCGCTTCGGCGAACAGCGCGCGCGCGATCGCCGCCCCCACCAGGCCCCACCCGCCGAGGATCAGAATCGTCTTGTCGCGCAGATCCATCCCGCTTGCCCTCAGGCCCGCTGGCGGAGTGGCAGACCCGCCAGCACCAGCAGCCGGTCGAACTCGGCCGGCGTCAGACCGCGGGTGGCGCCCGGCGCCAGCCGGCCGAGGGTGAGAAACGCAAACCGGGTCCGCACCAGCCGCTCGACGGTCCCCCCGCAGGCCTCGAGGATGCGGCGCACTTCCCGCTTCTTGCCCTCGGTGAGCACCAGATCCACCCGCCGTCTGGCCGATGTGCCCTGGCCGGTTCGCCAGACGATCCGGACCTGGAACGAACCCGTTCGCCCGTCAGCCAGCATGAGGCCCCGCCGGGCGCCGGCGGCGAGCGCCGGTTCGTCGAGGACTCCAGAGACGGTCGCTTCGTATCCCCGCTCGACCGCCCAGCGCGGGTGCATCAGCCGGTGAGCGAGCGGCCCGTGGGAGGTGAACAGCAGCAGCCCTTCGGTGTCGCGATCCAGTCGCCCGACATAGATGAGGCGGGTTCCGGCCGGCTCCCGCACGAGGTCGTAGACCGTGCGCCGGCCCGCGGGATCGCTGCGGGCGGTGAGCACGCCGGTCGGCTTGTGCAGCACGAGGCCGAGCGGCGCCTCACTGGACGACTCGACGAACCGGGGCTGAATCGTTCGACCCCGCACCGTCACGGCGTCGGCGGCGGGATCCACCGTCGTTCCCGGGGTCGTCACGACCCGCCCGTTGACGGCGACCAGCCCGGCCGCGATCAGGTCCTCACTGCGCCGGCGCGAGGCAATCCCCGCCTGGGCGAGGTAGCGCTGGAGGCGAATGGCCGGCATCACGCGTCGGGTGGGACCGGCGGTTCAAGCGGGAATTCGCCCTGCCGCTCGCGGTCGGCGAACAGGATCTCCAGCTCCTCCGGCCGCGGCAGCGCGTCGAGGCCGGTGAGGCCGAAGTATTCCAGGAAGTGGCCCGTCGTCGCATACAACAGCGGGCGCCCCAGACTTTCCCCCCGACCAGCGATCGCCACCAGGTCCCGCTCGACGAGCGTTCTGAGCACCGCGTCGACCGAGACGCCCCGGATCGCCTCCAGCTCGCTGCGAGCGACCGGCTGCTTGTAGGCGATGATCGCCAGCGTCTCCAGCGCCGCCTGCGTGAGACGCGGCACGGCACCGGTCCGAAACAGCTGGCTCACCCAGCGGGCGAGCTCCGGCCGGGTGCCGAGCTGCCAGCCGGCGGCGACCGACTGCACCTGAAAGGCGCGGCCCTCGCGCCGGTACTCGTCATCAAGTGCGGCCAGCAGCGTCTCGACGCGGGCCGGCGTCGCGTCATCGAGCACGTCCGCCAGGCGCCACGCGGACAGCGGCTCGCCCGCCGCGAACAGCAGCGCCTCGAGGATCGTCTTGTCGGTCTCCGTCATGGACTCCCCTCCGCGGCCGTGCCGTACACGTAGATTTCGCCGAACGCCGGCCCCTGACGCAGCCGGATCTCCCCCTCGCGCGCCATCTCCAGCAGGGCGACGAACGTGACGATCCAGGCCGTGCGCGATTCTTCCGGCAGGAACAGCTCGCGAAGCGTCGTGTGATGCGCCTGCCGCAGCCGGTCGCGGACAAAGTCGGCCTTCTCCTCGATGGAGACCGACAGCGGCTCCAGCCGATGCACTCGCTCCCGCGCCGCCTCCCGCATGACCTCGGCAAAGGCCCGCAGCAGATCGTTCAGCGAGGCGCGACGCTCCGCGCCCGTTGCCCCGGGGGCCGCAGTCGGATCGCACTCGATTTCCTCCTGCATGCCGCGCGGAAAGATGAGACGCTGCGACGCCTCGTGATCCCGCAGGTGGTCGGCGATCTCGCGGTACTGCTGATATTCGATGATCCGCATCACCAGCTCCCGGCGCGGGTCGGCGAGTTCCTCCTCGTCATCCCGCATCGGGCGCGGCAACAGCATCTGCGCCTTGATCCGCAACAACGTGGCGGCCATCAGCACGAACTCGCCCGCGGACTCCAGCCGCTCGGGCGTCAGCCCCTCGACGTAAGCCAGAAACTGCTCGGTGACCTCGGCGATCGGGATATTATAGATGTCGAGCTCGTTTTTCTGAACCAGATAGACCAGCAAGTCGAGTGGACCCTCGAAATCGAGTCCGCTCAGCTTGACGCTGTGACTGGTCACCGCGTCGTCTGCCATAGCCCCAGCCGGCGTCGCACGTCGTCCATCGTTTCCCTCGCCACGGCGCGGGCAGCCTCACCTCCGCGCGTCAGAATGTCGGCCACCCGGCCGGGCTCCGCCCGCAGGGACGCCGCCCGCTCCCGCATCGGTCGCAGCGCCTCGATCATGATATCGGCCAGCAGCATCTTGTCGTCGAGGCATCCGATCTCCGCCGCCCGGCACTCGCGCTCGACCCGTTCGATGGTGGCCGGATCGGAAAACAGCTGATGCCAGCTGAACACGTTGCACACCTCTGGACGCCCCGGATCCGAGCGGCGCAGCCGTTGCGGATCGGTGAAGGCCGTGCTCAGCTTCTGACGGATCACGTCGGGCTCATCCAGCAGGCCGATATGATTTCCCTTGGATTTCGACATTTTGCTCTGGCCGTCCAGGCCCAGCAGCCGGCGGGCCGGGGCCAGCAGCGGCTGGGGCTCGGGGAAGGTATCGCCGAACGCGGTGTTGAAGCGGCGGGCCAGCACGCGCGCGAGCTCGAGATGTTGCAGCTGGTCCTCGCCCACCGGAACCCGCTCGGCCCGATAGAGCAGGATGTCCGCGGCCTGGAGCACCGGGTACATCAGCAGCCCGGCGTGAACGGCCTCGCCCTCGTCACCTCCCTTATCCTTGAACTGCGTCATGCGCTGGAGCTGCCCCAGCGGTGCCACCGTCGTCAGGATCCACGCCAGCTCGGTGTGCTCCGGCACCGCCGACTGGAGGAACAGGTGGCAGCGCTCGGGGTCCAGTCCCGCCGCCAGCAGCGAGATGACCGCCTCCTCGACCACGCGGGGAAACGTGGCCGGGTCATGGGACGCGGTCAGCGCGTGATAGTCCACCACCGCGTAATAGCACTCATACGTCTCGGTGAGCCGGATCCAGTTTATGATGGCGCCGAAATAATTGCCGATATGGATCGCACCCGTCGGCTGGATCCCGCTCAGGACCCGCGTCACAGAATCGTGCTCACAACCGCCAGCACCGCCCCCGCCGCCATCCGGGCCGGGATGAAGATGAGGCCGAGCAGCCCCGGAACCATCAGCAGCGCGAAGACGAGCAACAGCCCGAAGCGGCCGAACGACCGATAGGCATAGGCGGCCCGACGGGGCAGCAGATTGGCGACCACGTGAGAGCCGTCGAGCGGCGGAATAGGCAGCAGGTTGAAGACCGCCAGGCTGAAGTTCAGCAGAATGCCATAGGTGCAGGCGAGCACGACCGCTCGCGGAATCCGCTCGACTCCGAGGACGAGGCCCGTCCCGACCAGCACCAGGCCGAGCCCGAGCGCGAGCCCGACGTTCGAGGCCGGCCCGGCGAGGGAGACCGTGATGTCCCCCCAGCGGCGGTCACGAAAGTTCTCGACCGTCACGGGGACGGGCTTGGCCCACCCGAACAGCATGCCGGACCCTGACAGCAACAACAGGCCCGGAACCAGGATCGACCCGAACAGGTCGATATGTGGCAGCGGATTGAGCGTCAAGCGCCCCAGCATCCGGGCGGTGGGATCGCCCCACCATTCGGCCACGTACCCGTGCGCGCACTCGTGCACGATGACCGAGAACAACAGAATCGGGATGATGAGGAGAGCGGATTCGCTCATGACGCCAGGGGGGCCAAAGGTGGAGTGCAGACGACCATTGCGCGGCGAGCATTTGAAGCTACCCCCCCGCTTGAGTCGCTGTCAAAGGACGGCACCGGAGTCGTTGCCGGGAGAGACGCTCGGGGTATATTCAAGTGTTCCGTCGGGCTCTGTGAAGGCCTGCGTCGATGCCTACCCATGCTGATCGAGGTTCCCGGTGCCGAATGTCAAATCCGCTGAAAAACGCGCCAAGACCAACCTGAAGCGCCGCGATCGCAATCGGCGCGACCGCTCCCGGCTTCGCACGGCCATCAAGCGGGTTCGCCTGGTCGAATCGCCCGACAGCGCGCGTGAGGCGCTGGCGGGAGCCGAGAGCCTGCTGGACCGGCTGGCCGGCAAGGGGGTCGTGCATCGGAATGCGGCGGCGCGCCATAAGTCGCGGCTGCATCGGCACGTCGCTCATATGGGAGAAAAATAGCTCGTCGAAGGTTCTAGTGGTGTGAGGCGTCGGCGGGGGCGATGCCCCCCCGTTCGCTGCCACCCCTGGTTCCTGCGGCACACTCGTTCTCGGCATCGAGCGATGGGCGTTCGCTTGGGCGGGGATTCCTTTGCTCGACTCGGTTGTGAAATCAGAGGTGGGAGAGGTGGCGGGGGTAGACGGCGACGCCGGCCATCAGTCGCCTCCCTGGCCCAGCGTCCGGCGCACGATGTCGGCGATATCCCGCCGCAGGCCGGTTTTCGTGTCGTCGGTCGCGGCGCAGCCGGAGTTGCGGACCCGCACCCCGTAGGCGTCGAGACCGAGCAGCCGGTCGACCTCCTCGCGTGAGAGCCGATTGACCGTGCCGAGCAGTTCGGCCACCAGCAGCGAGCGGGCCGCCTGCTCCAGCGATTCCATCGCGTGGAGCGCCCCGTCGAGCGTGGACGCGTACGTCACGGCCCCATGGTTCGCCAGAAGCAGCGCGTCATGGGTCGCCACGTACGGCGCCATCCGGTCTCCCAGCTCATCGGTCGACGGCGTGCCGTAGGGTACCACCGGCACCCATCCCAGCGTGGCGATGATCTCCGGCACGACGCACTCATTGAGGGATCGGCCCGCGATGGCGAAACCGGTGGCGGCCGGAGGATGGGCGTGGACCACGGCGGCGACGTCGGGACGCAGGGCATAGATCCGCAGGTGCATGCGCAGCTCGCTCGACGGTCGCCCCGTTCCCGCCAGCGGCGTGCCCTGCAGATCGGTCACGACGAGATCGCGCGGGTCGAGAAACCCCTTGCTGGCGCCGGCGGGCGTGGCCAGCACGCGGCCGCCATCCAGCCGCACGCTGATGTTGCCCTCTCCCCCACCGACCAGGCCGCGCGCGTAGAGACGCGCCCCGGCGGCGACGATGTCGTCCCGCAACCGATCGCTGTCCACCATCATGTAGGGAATATGGCGCGGGGGGGCGGCGGCGGCAGGGCGTGGTGCGTCAGCCTTTCACCACCCCGAGCGGGCGCAACTCCGCGACGCGGCGGCTGATACCGGCCGCGTCCATCACGCCGACCACGTCGGCGACGTCCTTGTATGCGCCGGGCATCTCCTCGGCGACGGTCCGCATCCCGGTGGCCCGGACGATCACGCCACGGGCCGTCATCTCCTTCAGGAGGTCGCGTCCCCGCGCATCCTGCTTCGCTTTTGCGCGACTGAGCCGGCGCCCCGCGCCATGGCAGGTGGAACCAAAGGTTTCCGCCATGGCGCCCGGGGCGCCGACGCACACGTACGAGGCGGTCCCCATGCTGCCCGGGACGAGAACCGGCTGACCCACCGCGCGGTACTTCCCGGGGACATCCGCATGACCGGCCGGAAAGGCGCGCGTGGCGCCCTTGCGGTGGACACAGACCATCGCCGCTTCGCCGCTCACGACGTGGCGTTCGATCTTGGCGATGTTGTGGCACACGTCGTAGAGCAGCTGCATGCCAAGATCGCGGGGTGCGAGCCCCAGCACGCGCCCAAACGCTCCCCGCACCAGATGGAGCATGACCTGGCGATTGGCCCAGGCGTAGTTGGCGGCGCATCGCATGGCGGAGAGATACGCCGCGCCGTCGGAGGACTCCAGCGGGGCCGCCGCCAGCTGGACGTCGGGAAGGTGATAACC
The DNA here is from genome assembly GCA_046262555.1 of Gemmatimonadota bacterium. Lineage (GTDB taxonomy): Bacteria > Gemmatimonadota > Gemmatimonadetes > JACCXV01 > JAHWKZ01 > JBHENR01. The sequence continues at coordinate 11,531 of JBHENR010000157.1, forward strand.
GTACCCGGCCACCCGGGGTCGGATGCGCCGGATGTAGTCGTCACACACCTGATAGCCGAATCCGCGCGAGCCCGAGTGGATCATGACGACGACCTGATCGTGGAACAGGCCGTACGCCGTGGCCACCTCGGCGTCGAAGACCTGCGCCACGCGCTGGACTTCGAGAAAGTGGTTGCCGGAGCCGAGCGTTCCCAGCTGGGCCAATCCCCGTTCCAGGGCGCGCTCCGACACATCGGCCGGGTCGGCCCCAGAGAGGCTGCCCCCATCCTCGGTGGCATCGAGGTCGGCGGCTGAGCCGTACCCCTCCTCTACCACCCAGGAGGCCCCGCGAACGAGAAGCCGTCGCAACTCCGGCCGTGACAGCTTACGGATCGCGCCCGCGGCGCCGACCCCGCTGGGGACGGCCTGATACAGGGCATCGAGCAACGCCGGCGCGCGCGGCGCGATGTCGTCCGTGGTCAGGGCGCTCAGGGCCAGCCGAACACCGCAATTGATGTCATAGCCGACACCGCCGGGCGAGATGGCTCCGGAGGCGGCGTCGGTGGCGGCGACGCCCCCGATCGGAAACCCATAGCCCCAGTGGATGTCGGGCATGGCGAGCGACCAGCCCCGGATGCCCGGCAGGCACGCCACGTTCCGCACCTGCTCCAGGCTCTGGTCGCCGCGGATGTCCCGCATCAACGTCTCGGATGCGTAGACCCGTCCCGGGACGCGCATCGCGCCGCGCTGGGGAATCTCCCAGACGCAGGGCGCGATCTGCTGCGGCGCGGACTCGCTCATACGTCGAACACGACGCGGCCATGCCAGCCGCCAGGTGCCGGCTCGAAGGCGAGCTGGTGATAGGTCACGGCCTTGAGCTCACTGGCGGCCGTCACGCGATCGCGCGGCGGGCAGGTGCCGAGCAGCTGCGCCACGAGCGCGGTCGGCTCGACCGACCGGATCTCGGTCTGCAGGGCGACAAACCCGTCATCCTCCAGCAGGCGGTAGACCAGTTCGCACCAGGCTTTCAGGAGATCGGGATACGAGGCGGAGGACAGAGTGACGGTTCGCGCAGTGTCACTCTGCAGCCCGTCCAGATCGCCCATCAGCAGGCAGATCAGGCCGCGCTGGGCCGCCTCGAGGATGGCGCCGGGCGTGGCCCCCCGCAACGCGAGCCCGACGTCGGCGGTGTGGTCGAGTTCGACGAACTCTCCCCGCTCCATGGGAAGAGTCTAGACCGGGGGTTTCTAGCGGGCGAGTGAGGCGAAGGCGGCCGTGACATCGACCGGCAGACTGTCCGCCGTGGTCTCCACCGACGGCGCGGCGGTGTAGGCCGGCCGGCGGGCGACCTCGAGCATGGCATCGACGACGTCGGGGTCGCAGAGTCGGCCGCGTCCCAGCTCGAGATAGGTAAGCGCTTCCTCGCGGCTCCACGCCGCCCGGTACGGCTGGTGGCTCGTCAGGGCGTCGAAGACGTCGGCGACGAGCAGGATCCGCGCACCGAGCGGGATCGCCTGGCCGACCAGTCCGTCGGGATACCCGGTGCCGTCGTAGGCTTCGTGATGCCACCGGGCGAGCGGCACGATGTCCCAGGGGAGATCGAATCGCTCCAGGTACTGGGCGCCGAGCGCGGCATGGCGCTGGACGATTTTCCGCTCGGCCGGCGTCAGCGGCGCGGCCTTGGCGAGGATCCCGGGATCGATCTGCAGTTTGCCGATGTCATGCAGGTAGCCGGCCACCAGGATGCCCTTCATTTGATCGGGGGCGTAATCCAGCTCGCAGGCGAGCGCGACGGCGTACCGCGCCACCCGCGCCGAATGGCCGAACAGATTCGGATCCGCGGCCGCCAGCTCGCGGCTGAGCAACTCGGCGATTCCGACCACGACCCGCTGGGCCAGCTCGTGGCCGGCTTGCAGGGAACGGAAGAGCTTGAGCGACCGCCCCAGACATTCCAGCGCCGGCTCGGGCGTCCCCGCCGCGGCATGGAGCAGTCCCAGTCCGCGCAGCGCCTCGGCTTCGGTCAGCGGGGCCTGGAGCTCCCGGCCGAGGTCGACGGCGCGGGAAAAATGCTCGCGTGCCAGAACCGGCCGGTTCATGCGGCGGTAGATCTCCCCGTAGCGGACATTCACATCGGCGACCGCGACCCGGGCGCCGGCGGCGGTCAGGCGATCGCAGGCATCGTCGCAGAGATCGCGCGCGTGCTCAAGCTCACCGGTCTCGAGCAGGACCTCCGTTTCGTTGAGGGCGATCAGGCCGATCAGGTCGTCGTCGCCTGCCGTCTCCGCCAGTTCCCGCGCTTTGCGGAAACAGATCCCCGCCTGCCGCCACCGCTTGAGGTCCGCGAAGGCCATCCCCATGTTGTGCAGCGCCCGCGCCTGGCCGGGCACGTGACCGATCCGGCGATACGCGGCGCACCCGCGCCGGTAGCAACTCAGGGCCTCGCGGAAGCGGCCCCGTACGTTGGCCACCGCGCCGAGATTGACGTGAGCAGCCGCCGCTTTTTCGCTGGCGTCCGCTGCCCGCGCCAGGCCCAGCGCCGCGCGAAAGTATTTCTCTGCCCGGTGCAGATCACCGCGCTGGAACGCGATGCCGCCGAGTTGACTGGCGAAACCCGTGGCCGCGCTGCCCGAGCCCCGGCGCGCGACTTCGGCGAGTCCGAGCGTGGCGAGCCCCATCGACTCTGCCCAGCGCGCGTGCGTCCGGGCCAGCCCCGCCCGTTCGGCGAGCGGTCCGAGGGGCAGCGGCCAGGCAGCTGGAAACGGGCCCCGCGGGGAGGGAGGTTCAGACATCGTGCGTGCCAGTCGGCTGCAGGACGCTGGGTTCGACTATCATGGCTTCACGCAGCGCATCAATCCGGTCGCCCATCCGCTCCGCTTCCCGCGTGGCGCCGAGAGAGAGGTAGAGGAGCCGCGCGTGGCGCCAGGCGTCGGCGGCGCGCTCCGGCTGCTCTTGGTCGCGATAAAGACAGCCGATCTGGACCCAGGTTTCTGCTTCCACCAGCGGCGCCTTGCCGGCCGCGCTGTGCCGCAACGCCCGCTTCAGGCAGCGGGTGGCGCCCACCCGGTCGTTCAGGGCGCGGGCGACTTCGCCCAGCAGGCACATCGACCCCGCGGCCACCGGCCCGTCGCCCAGCCGCCGGGCAAAGGTCCAGGCGGTCATGGCGGTCGCGTGCGCCTGCAGGGGATTGTCGCGGAGGAGCGCCAACCGGGCCCGATTGATCATGACCTTCACCGCCAGGAGGCTGTCGCCCCGGCGCTTGCATTCCCCCAGCGCGCGATCGTAGGCGACGGCGGCTTCAGGCATCCGTCCCTGCGCGACCAGCACCATGCCGAGGTTATTCAGCGCCCGCGCGCCACAGGGATGATTTTCCAGCGCCTCGAACTGCTCGAGTGCCCGCCGGAAGCACGCTTCCGCCCGCCACCGCTCGCCCCGCGCCGCCCACAGCGTGCCCTCATTGTTCTCGATCTGGGCTGCCAACCCGGCATCCCCCGCCGCCAGGGCGTGAGTCCGCGCGGCGGCGTAGTGGTGCCGAGCCGCGCTCCAGTCGCCGCGCTCGTAGGCCACGGCGGCCAGGATGTTCACGGCCCGACCGAGACGCCCTGCGTCGCCGCTGGCGGCGGCCAGCCGCCGGCTTTCGCCGGCATCCTCTTCGGCGGCGCTCCAGTCGGCCATTCCCACTAGCACGATGGCCCGACCGCGCCGCGCATCGGCGCGGACGGGCAGGCTGTCCTCCCCATCGCCCGCCAGCTCGAGGGCCTCCCCGTACGCGACCAGGGCGTCCGGCCACTGCTCGGCCTGCGTCAGTGCCTCGGCCCGGGCGATCGCCTGGCGCGCCGTTTCCCTGGCTGGCGTCCAATCGCTGTGTCCGGCTGACATCCGCCTCACTCCATGCAGAGCGCATACTGCGAGAAGTGGTGAATCGGCGCCGAGATCGTGCCGGTCGCCGGATCGTACGTGCCCCCGATAACCTGCCAGTCGTCGCCGCTGTCGGAAGCGCCGGCGATCCGCAACCGGCTCAGGTCAAGCCCCTCCACATCCTGTTGCAGCACCGCAATGCGCAACGTCGCGGGAAGCTCGAACGCCAGTCCATTCGGTCCGAAGCGGAACGAGGTGCCCGTGGGGCGCTCCTGCATCGAGAGATCCACGTCCTGCACCAACGCCCCAGGCGGGACGGTCAGCTCGCCGGCGCCGGTGGCGATGACGCCGCCCCCGACACCGATCGTGACCGCCGTCTGCGCGGTCGGCGTGAGGCTTCGCCCGGTCGTCGTCGAGCCGTCGGTCCGCTCGAGCAGATGGACGCCGTTGATCGTCACCAGCTTCACGCGATGAACTGCATCGCCCTCGGTGGCGATGGGCCCGACCTGGGTCTGCTGACAGGCGGTCAGCGTGAGAACCGCCGCCGTCAACAGCGCCCGATAGATGAGTCGCGATATCTGCATGGTCCCTCCTGGGATGCGAATCGACGGCCGGTGAAACACGCTACTCGACACAGAGCGCGTAGCGCGAGAAGTGGCTGATCTGGGCGACGACGGTGTCGGTCACGGGGTCGTATGCGCCACCCACGACGGTCCAGTCGTCCGCGGTGTCGGATGCCCCGGCGCTCTTCAACCGGCCCTTGTTGAGGGCGTCGATGTTCGCCTTCGCCGCGCTGATCGTCAGCGTCGCCGCCGGGCTGAACTGCAGCCCGCTCGGCCCGAAGAGGAACGAGACATAGCCGGTGGTCTCGGCCTGCATCGTGATCA
>JBHENR010000158.1:0-11360 GCA_046262555.1 Gemmatimonadota bacterium
GCATTCCGACGCCCTGCTGGAGCGCCGCGCTGGCGTGGTTCGACATGGTCCGCACGGTGCGACTGCCGCAGAACCTGATCCAAGCCCAGCGCGACTACTTCGGCGCCCACACCTACCGGCGGCTGGACGGCGCCGCCGACGCCCCGGCCATCCATACCGACTGGGCGAACCCGGGCGACGGGACCGGCGCGCGGTGAGCGCCCGCGTGGTCCGCGTCCGCGCCACGGACACTGCGCCCTGCGGCAGGCTCCCCAAGGCCGGCCTCTGCGCGATCGTCATCTTCGGCGCCACCGGCGACCTGACGGCGCGCAAGCTCATGCCCGCCTTCTTCAGCCTCCACCGTCAGGGGTGCCTGCCGGAGAAGACCGTGATCCTCGGCGTCGGCCGCGAGCCGATGGCCGACGCGGCGTTCCGCAAGAAGCTGCGCGCGGGGGTCGAGAAGGCGCACGAGGGCGCCGTCTCCGCCGCCGCCTGGCGCTCCTTCACCAGTCGGCTCCACTACATGGCGGTCGACCTCACGGCGCCGGCGGCGTATCGCGAGCTCGCCGAGCGGCTCGATGATCTGGGCGCCGGCGAGGCCGGCCTGGGAAATCACATGTTCTACTTCGCGGTGCCGCCGTTCCTCGCGCCCCCCATCGTGCAGGGTCTCGGCGCTTCGGGTCTCAGCCGCGAGGACGAGGGGTGGTCGCGGATCGTCATCGAGAAGCCGTTCGGCAACGACCGGCGCTCGGCCCAGGCGCTCAACCGGACCATCGCCACCGTCTTCAGCGAGGATCAGGTCTACCGGATCGATCACTTCCTCGGCAAGGAGACGGTCCAGAACCTGCTCACCTTCCGCTTCGGCAACACGCTTTTCGAGCCGGTCTGGAATCGCAACTACGTGGATCACGTCCAGATCACCGCCGCCGAGACGCTGGGAATCGGCAGCCGGGCCGGCTTCTACGAGGGCTCGGGTGCGCTCCGGGACGTCATCGCCAACCATCTCCTCCAGCTCCTGACACTGACCGCGATGGAGCCGCCCGTCGCGTATGAAGCGGGAGCGGTGCGCGAGGAGAAGGTTCAGGTGCTCCGCTCGATCCGGCCGCTGACGCGCGACGAGGTCGTCGAGCGCGCGGTGCGGGGGCAGTATCAGGCGGGCACCGTCGCCGGACACCGCGCGCGCGGGTACCGCCGCGAGCCGGGCGTCGCGCGGGCCTCCACCACCGAGACGTACGCCGCGGTCGAGTACCGGATCGACAACTGGCGCTGGGCGGGCGTGCCGTTCTACGTCCGCACCGGCAAGCGCCTGTCGGGCGCCTTGACGGAGATCGCGATCTATTTCCGCCGCACCCCCCAGGCGCTGTTCGCCCGCACCGACAGCGCGATCGCGCAGAATGTCGTCGCCTTCGAGATCCAGCCCGACGAGGGAATCGGCCTGACGTTCAGCGCCAAGGTTCCGGGCGAAGGGATGCGCACCGAGCGCGTCCGGATGGAGTTCGACTACGAGGAGACGTTCGAGTCGGCGATTCCGGCGGCCTACGAGACGCTGCTGCTGGATGTCCTCCAGGGCGATCCCACGCTCTTCACCCGCGGCGACGAGGTCGAGGCGCAGTGGGCGCTGACCGATCCGATCGTGCGGGCGTGGGAGGCCGACGGCGGCGACGGGTTGCAGCCCTATCGGGCCGGCAGCGCGGGACCCGCGGCGGCCGATGCCCTGCTGGAGCGAAACGGCCACTCCTGGCGCACCCTGCCGACGAGCAGCGCCCGCCCCACACGCCGGTCCGTCGTCGCCAGGCGGCGCGGGTGACGCCCCGCAGCATCATCGTGTTGCCGCTGGCCGCGCTCCATGAGGCGGTGGCCGAGGCGTTTGCCGCGGCGGCAGCGGCGGCGGTCTCGGCACGCGGCCGCTTCCTCGCCGTCCTGACCGGCGGCAGCACCGTTCCGCCGATCTACGCCCGGCTCGCCGCGGCGCCGCTGGCCTCAAGCATCCCCTGGGAGAAGACGCATCTCTTCTGGAGCGACGAGCGGTGCGTCCCGCCGGACCATCCCGACAGCAACTACGACCAGGCTCGCGGCGCTCTGCTCGACCACGTGCCGGTGCCCCCGGCGCACGTGCATCGCCTCCCCGGCGAGGACCCCAACCGCGAACGGGCGGCGGCGGCCTACAAGGCGGTGGTGCGTGAAGTGACGGGGAGCACGAATGACGCGGCCGGCGCACTCTTTGACTTCGTCTTGCTCGGCGTTGGCGCCGACGCCCACGTGGGGTCGCTCTTTCCGCAGGCTCCTACGGTCCATGTTACAAATAGACTTGTGACGGCAGTCCGCCTGACGGACGTCGCGATTCCCCCGCCCTCGATCGACCGGCTGACCCTCACCGCCCCCGCCCTCAACGCCGGACGCGAGACGGCCGTCGTCGCCACCGGGTCGAAAAAGGCCCCCGCCGTGCGGGATGTCCTCCAGCGCCCGCGGGATCTCGGCCGCTGGCCGGCGCAGGTCATTGCACCGGTGGAGGGGACGCTGACGTGGTTTCTGGATCCCGCCGCGGCGGAGGAACTCGCCCCGCGGGACGCGGGCGACTAGCCGGCTGGCGCCGGTCGCGCTCCCCCATCGTGGGACGCGACCCGGTCGATCCAGGCCGCCACGTGGGCCCGGTCGTCGCCCAGGGCGAGATTCTTCCCGAAGAATTTCCAGAGCGGGCTGTCAGCGATGAACCGCGCGGGTGGCCGCGCCGGTAACAGATTGCAGGCGAGAATCACGTCATAGAGCGACATCGCATCGCCGGCCAGCCACTCCTGCCCGCCGAGTCGCTCTTCCAATCGAGCCAGCGCCTCGCTCAGCTCACGGCCGGCGGCCGCGACCCGCGCGCCGTCCCGCTCCCCTTCCGGCTTCAGGATCTCCGGATAGATCGCCCACTGAATCCGCAGCACGTCGGGATTCAGATTTCCCATCAGCGCCTCGACCGTCCGGATGTCATTCCGCGACGCCGGCGTCAGGCTCGGCGCGTCGCGGTAGTTCGATTCCAGGTAGTGAAGGATCGCGGCCGAGTCGCGCATCGCGACCGTGCCGTCCAGCAGAATCGGCACCATCGGCCAGCCGGCGGCGTCCAGCATCGGCTGCCGGTCGGCCGACATCATCTCTTCGGTGGTGTAGTCGAGCCCCTTGAACGTGAGCGCGACGCGGACCTTGACGCAGTTCGGCGAGCGGTGGAATTCCAGCAGTTTCCTCAAGCGGGGGAAGGTAGCGGCGGGAGGACAATCCCGCTCTCGGCCCCGTGGCAGAGGATGTCTCCGCACCCTATCATTCCTGCCATGCAGCACCGCGTCACCCTCACCCAGCACCTGCTCAAGGAGGTCGAGGCCCACTCCGAGGGGGGCGGCAAGGTGGCCGCGATCCTGGCCGAGATCGCCACCGCCTGCAAGGAGATCCGGGCCCAGCTCGGCCAGGTGGGGCTGGGGCCGCTGGCGGGCATGCAGGGCGCCATCAACGTGCAGGGCGAGGCGGTCCACAAGCTCGACTGGTACGCCAACCAGGTGTTCGTCGATCACTTCACCGGCTCGGGGCTGCTGTGCACCCTCGTCAGCGAGGAGATGGAGGCCATCCATCATCTCGACGGCGACTGCGCCCGGGCCGAGCACGTGCTCTGTTTCGATCCGATGGACGGTTCGTCCAACCTCGACGTCAACGGCGCGGTGGGAACGATCTTCTCGCTGCGCCGCAAGGTGACGGACACGCGCCACGGCACTCCCGACGAGGTGTTCGGGCCCGGCACCGAGCAGGTGGCCGCCGGCTATGTGCTTTACGGCCCGGCCTGCATGCTGGTCTACGGCGTGGGCGGCGCGGTCCACGGCTTTACCCTCGACACTGCGGTGGGCGAGTTCTTTCTCTCCCACCCCGATATCCGGATGCCGGACCGGGGCCAGGAATTTTCGGGCAATCTCGCCCGGCTGGCGGGTTGGGCACCGGGGATTCAAGACTTTGTGCGGGGGCATTCGGCGACTGACGGGGGCACCACGACGCCCTATTCCCTGCGCTACGTCGGCGCGCTGGTGGCCGATTTCCACCGGATTCTGTTCCGCGGCGGCGTGTTCCTCTATCCCGGCGACGCGAAGAATCCGCGCGGCAAGCTGCGGCTGCTCTACGAGGCCGCCCCGATCGCGTTTCTCGCCGAGGCGGCCGGTGGCGCGGCGTCGACCGGCGCGGGTCGGATCCTGGACGTCATTCCCGACTCGCTCCACGCCCGCACGCCGCTCGTCATCGGCAGCCGCTACGAGGTCGGCCGCATCACGGCCCAGCCCATCCCCGCACGCAAAGGAGCCGTCGCATGAGTCCACATTCCCACACGTCCGACCGCGTGCAGGAGATTCTCGCCTACTATCCCAGCGACAGCGCGACCACGCGGGCCTCGATCGGCCGGCTGCTCGGGCAGGGGCGGCTGGCGGGCTCGGGGCGGCTGGTGATCCTGCCGGTGGACCAGGGGTTCGAGCACGGACCGCACCGCTCGTTCGCCGTCAACCCGGCCGCCTACGATCCGGAGTATCACGCCACCTTCGCGCTCGAGGCCGGCATGTCGGGCTACGCCGCGCCGCTCGGATTTCTCGAGGCGGTGGCCGGCAACTACGCCGGGCAGCTGCCGCTGATCCTCAAGCTGAACAATCACGATCTGTTGTATGAGGGCGACGATCCGCTGCCCGCCGTGACGGGCTCGGTCGAGGCGGCCGTCCGGATGGGATGCGTGGCGATCGGGTACACCATCTACCCGGGCTCCGCCCACCGGCAGGAGATGTACGAGAGTCTGCAGTTCCTAGCCGAGCAGGCCAAATCCGCCGGTCTGGCGGTCGTGGTGTGGTCGTACCCCCGCGGATCCGCCATCAGCGCCAAGGGCGAGACCGGCCTCGACGTGATCGCCTACGCGGCGCATCTTGCCTGCCAGCTCGGCGCCCACATCGTCAAGGTGAAGCTGCCGTCGAGCTTTCTCGAGCAGCCGAAAGCAAAGGAGATCTACGAGACGCTGAACATTCCCCGGGAGTCGATCGCCGAACGCGTGCGCCACATCGTGCAGGCTTCCTTTGCGGGCCGCCGGATCGTCATCTTCTCGGGGGGATCGAAGGATTCAGGCGAAACGATTCTTGAGCAGATCCGCGGCATCCGGGACGGCGGCGGGTTCGGTTCGATCATCGGCCGGAACTCGTTCCAGCGCCCCCGGCCCGAGGCGCTCCAGCTGATCGAGCAGGTGATTGACATTTACGCCGGAACGACGCCCTGATGAACATCCCCCAACGAGGAGGAACGATGAAGACGCACCGGTACCTGCTGCTGATCGTGGCGTTCTCGCTGTTCGGGCCGCCAAAAGCGCAGGCCCAGGATTCTCTCGCGATGCATGCCGAGCATGCCGCGGCACCCGCCCACATCGTAGTCCAGGCTGATGCCGTCGTGTGGGGACCGGCCCCACCGGTTCTGCCGCCGGGCGCCGAGATCGCCGTCCTGGAAGGCGATCCATCGAAGGAAGGTCCGTTCACCCTCCGGCTCAAGTTGCCGGACGACTACCATGTGGCGGCACACTTTCACCCCGTGATCGAGCACGTGACGGTGATCTCCGGGGAATTTCATGTGGGGATGGGCGATGTGATGGATCACGCGCAGGGGACGGAATTGACGGAGGGTGGTTTCGCCGTCATGCAGGCGGGCGTGCATCACTATGCCTGGACCACTGACGAGACCGTGATCCAGCTCCACAGCATGGGCCCGTGGGGGCTGACCTACGTCAACCCGGCGCACGACCCGCGCGGGGTCCCCGCCGGCCAGTAGGGAATCAGGGCTGGTAGCGGCGCGCTGCCGGATCGGCTCCGCCGGGGCCGTGACACACCATCTGGGTTGCGGCGAAGCCGAGCAGCGCGAAAACGGCGAGGCCGGCGAGCGCGAGCAGCGTCCCGCAGTTGAACCAGCGGGGCATTACCCCTGCGGCGGCACCTGGGTGTCGCCGACACTGCGACGGCGGCGGCCGGTCAGGATGAAATCGATGTCGACGCCCGCCTTCGACAGCCCGGCGAGATACCAGTAGGCCTTGGGGATGCGCCCGCTCTCATAGCGGCTGATCATCTGCTGGGAGTACTCGGTGATGTCCCCCAGCTGCGCCTGGGTGAGCTCGCCCCGCGCGCGCCGGAGACGCTGCGCCGTGGTCTTGCGGAATTCCTGGAACGCCTTGTCCATGCGATCTCCTTGCCGTGGTTAACAACCCCAATAGTATCCGAGATGCACCCGACGAAGGGCGTCGGCATCCGCGAGATACACGTTTACGTTCAACCCCTCATAATGCAATGAGTGTACTACGAACAAAGTAGGCTGTAAACCGGGCCCGGTCGAGTAGGCCCCCCGCACGTCGAACGGTCCGCTGCTCTCGCCGACCGAGGTCCAGCTCAGGGGAATGGCGGTCTGGATATTCGGCGGCTCCCCGGCGGGCCCGCGGCGCACCAGCAGCGCCGCCGCCCAGCGGCCCCCCTCGATCGTCTCGGCGGCCGGCTCCCACGTCAGCGTGACCCACGCGGCGCCGTCCCCGATCGCCTGCCAGGTCACGATGGGCGTCGACCCGGGAGGAGCGGCTGCGAGCAGGCGCTCGACGGCGCCGGCGACTGCCACGTCCAGATCGGCATCCGGGGCGTCCAGCGGGCGAACCGGCAGGGGCTTCAGCGTCGGGCGCTCGACGCTGGCGATGGCGAGAACCGTGGCGTCCAGGTTGGGAGCCCCCTGCCCGGCGGCCGCGTCCGGCCCGCTGGCCAGGCGCGCGAACCGATAGCGGTCGCCGCTGCACTCATTGTCGAGGCTCTCGATCACCGCCACCCGCGTCTGGAACAGCGTGTCTGCCGCCAGCCAGATGGTGGCGATGGTGGAGATCCCCGGCGAGTGGAACGGCGCTTCGACGATCCAGCCTCCCCCCGGCGCGGGGTACGCCGGCCTGAGCGCCGTGGGCGGAGTTCCTCCCAGCGCCGCCTGGTAGTGGCCCCAGAGAGCGATGTCGAGGAGATCGGCGGCCGGCACCCAGCCGCGGCGATCGTCCCAGGTGGAGACCTGCACCCAGCCAGCCGGGGGCGGCTCGCCATCGTCGGCGGGGGGAACCAGCGCCAGTCCCGTCCCGGCGGTGACGTCGCGGATGGAGGCGGCGGAGAGGTCCGGCGCGCTGCGGATGGGGAGGTCCAGCAGGGCGACCACGCTGGTCCCCGGCGCCCGGGCGGAGTCGGCGCGAGCGGCATCTCCCGCCGCGGCCTCCTCCGCCGTGCGGGTTCCGCCGCAGGCGGCGGTCCACAGCAGCAGGGCGGCCATGGCCCCTGACGTGACGTACAAGTTTCTCCGTATCTGACCCGACATCGGGTCAAGTTTGCCCTCTGGCGCCCGGTTCGGCAACCGCCGGGCTGCGGCCCCGGCCGGAGCGGTGTTCTAGATTCCCCGCATGGAGCCCTTCCTGACCGACCTGATCGATCGCCTCCGCCCGCTCGAGGTCGAGACGAACCGCGCCTGGTGGGACGCCGCGGTGACGGGTGACACGGCGACCTACGCTCGGCTCGAGACGCTGCGCAACGCCCACGACGCGATGCTCCGCGATCCGGCGCTGTTCCGGCGGCTCGCGGCGGCGCGCGACGCACCGCAGGCCGACCCGCTCGTCGCGCGGGCGATTGCGCTCCTCTACCTCGAGGCGCTGCCGCGGCAGGTGGACGCGGAGCTCGGCGAGGAGATGAACCGGCTCTCGACCGCCATCGAGCACGCCTTCTCGGTCTACCGGCCCATCGTCGAGGGCCAGCCGCGAACCCAGAACGACCTTGAGCAGGTGCTCAAGCAGGAGCGGGACGACGCTCGCCTCCGCGCCGCCTGGGAGGCGCTGAAATCCGTCGGCCCCATCGTGGCGCCCCAGTTGCGCCAGCTGGTAGCGCTCCGCAACACCGCCGCGCGGGCGGTGGGCTACCCCGACTTCTATCAGCTGCGGCTGGCGATGAACGAGCAGGATCCGGTCCAGCTCGACGCCTTTCTCACCCGCCTCGACACGCTGACCGCGGCCCCGTTCGCCGCGCTCAAGGGCGAGCTGGACGCCCACCTCGCCGAGCGGAACGGCGTGGCGCCGGAGGCGCTGGCGCCCTGGCACTACCAGGGGCCGTTCTTCCAGGAGATGCCGGCGGTGTTCGGCGCCGACCTGGACGAATGGTACGCGGATCAGGATCTGCTGGAGCTGGCGCGCCGGTTCTACGCCGGCATCGGTCTCGACGTAGAGGAAATCCTCGCACGGTCCAGTCTCTACGAAGCCGACGGCAAGGACCCGCATGCGTTCGCCACCGACATCGACCGCGAGGGCGACGTGCGGATTCTGCTGAATCTGCGGCCCAACGAGCGGTGGATGGGGACGACGCTCCACGAGCTGGGCCACGCGGTCTATGACACCGGCATCGACCGCGAGCTGCCGTGGATGCTGCGGCGGGTGGCGCACACGCTGACCACCGAGGCGATCGCCATGCTGTTCGGCCGGCTGTCGAAGAGCGCCGACTGGATGGCGGCGATGGGGATCGTGGACGAGGCCGAGGTGCCCGCGCTCCGTTCCGCGACCGAACGGGAGCTGCGCGGCCAGATGCTCGTCTTCGCCCGCTGGGGGCTGGTCATGTCCCACTTCGAGCGCGCGCTCTACGCCGATCCCGACCAGGATCTCAATCGGCTGTGGTGGGACCTCAAGGAGCGGATTCAGGGGCTCACCCGGCCGGAGCGGCCGGACGGCGCGGCCGAATACGCCGCCAAGATCCACATCGTCGTGGCCCCGGTCTACTACCACAATTACCTGCTCGGCGAGTGCTTCGCATCGCAGATCGACACCGCGCTGCGGGCCGAGGTTCTCAGCGGCGCCGAGACCTACTGCGACCAGCCCGCCGTTGGCCGCTGGTTGCGCGAACGGATCTTCCATCCCGGCGCCCGGCTCACCTGGGACGCGCTCGCCGAAGCCGCCACCGGATCCCGCGTCACGCCGGACGCGTTCGCGGCGCAGTTCCTGGCCCCTGCCACCGTCTGATTCCCGCTACCCCAGGCTGGCCCGAATGCCCTTCTCCATCTATAGCTAATATGCTATACTTCCGGCATGACCTCCGCCTCACTCATCCGCGAGGGCCGTCGGCGGGCCGGAATGACCCAGGCCGAGCTGGCAAAACGAGTTGCCACAACGCAGTCCGCCGTCGCGCGGTGGGAGGCGGGGCACGCGCGGCCGCCACTGGAGACCCTTCAGCGGATCGTCCGCGCCTGCGGCCTTGAGCTCCGTCTCGGACTCGAGCCGATCGACGAGAACGAGATCGGAGTCCTCGAGCGGAACCTGGCACTGAACCCGACGGAGCGGCTCGACCAGCTGGTGCGCGCCGTCGATTTTCTCCGCGCGGGTCGCGCCGGAATGGCGAGGCGCCGTGGCTGATCGCGTCTTCAACCCCGAGGCGATCCTGCAGATTCTGGAGCGCCACGAGGTGCGGTACGTGCTGATCGGGGGGCTCGCGGCCGCACTGCACGGGTCGCCCCACGTAACGACCGACGTCGACATCGCGCCCAGCCGCAAGCGGAGGAATCTCACGCGGCTGGCCGCAGCGCTGGTCGAGCTGGACGCCCGCGTGCGAACGACCGGCGAATCGGAAGGGCTGGCGTTCGACCGCTCCCCCGCCATGCTCGAGCGCGCCAGCATCCTGAATCTCACGACCCTCCAAGGGGATCTCGACCTGACGTTCGATCCGTCGGGAACCGGCGGCTACGACGACCTCCGGCACCACGCCCTCGAAGTCGACATTCGGGGGACCACGGTCGTCGTCGCGCACCTGGCGGATATTATCCGATCGAAGGAAGCCGCCGGTCGGGAGAAAGATCGGCTGACCTTGCCGACCCTGCGCCGGCTGCTCGAACGCCTCGACGAGAGGGAGTCATGAGGTAGGACACCAGCGCCTCAGCCGCGCGGCCGCCCGCTCAAGGCCTCGAACCGCTGGATAAGGTCGTGCCGCCCGGCCCCCTCCAACGCCGGAAACAGCACCTGAATCGGCAGCGCCACCCGTGTCGCCTCGCCGCCCGGCGGCTCGGGGTTGAACAGCACCAGCCCGACGATCAGGCGTCCCCGCGCATCCCACGGTTTCAACCCCTCCGCCCGGAGATCGGCGGTCGAGAGCGCGGGCAGCACCCACACGTTTTCGGCTGCCAGGTGGGCGTGGCCTTCCGGGTCGAACGCGAGACCGCGATCGTCAGGCACGACCGCTTCGAGCGCCTCGGCGACTGTCTCGAGATAGGCGGGGAAGGTCTCCGCGTCGGCGCTGACTCGGCGCCGCGCCGGATCGTACCACTGCGCGCGCGGGACACGGTCGACCTCTTCGCCCAGCAGCGCCCGCATCGCGTCCCGGCCGTTGGCGTCATAAGCCCGGCTGGCGCTGAAGCGCGGCCCTTCGCCCCGGCGCACCAGAAACAACATGGTGACGATGCCGGCGAGGATGAGTCCGGAGAGTACCAGCACCACGAGGGACAGCAGTCCCGCCATGCGGCGGGAGCCTAGCGGTCTTGCCGGGCGCGCGCCCGCGCATTACCGTGCCCGGCGTGAACCGCGAGCGACTCCACGCCGCCCTTGCGCGGCTCATTCCGGTGCGGCACTGGCTGGCGCTGGCGAGCTTTGTCACGGGGGTGCTGATCACCGTCTGCGCGTTCCACAACCATAATCTCTGGCTGGCCCTCGCCGGCGCCCCGTTCCTGGGGGGCGCGCTCGGCGTGCTGCTGATCCCGCTGCCCTACTCCCGCTAGTCCATCATGCGAGATCAGGAAGACCTGCTGAGAAAAATTCAGTGGGTCCGCGTGCTCCTCTGCGGACTCGTGGCGGGGGGAATCATGACCCTGCTCGCCGTGGCGCTCCTGGCATTCATCGGAGACGAATTCCTGGCGGCGATTCCGGGAAAGGGACTGAACGACCGGGCTGGTAGCGTGCACCTCTTCCTGCTCTTCATCAACCTGGCGACGGGCGTCTGGGCGCTCTGGCTGTACACCGCCATCCGACCGCGCTATGGCCCGGGGCCGAAAACCGCCGCCGTGGCCGGTGTGGCCTGGTGGGTCATCGTCAGCCTGCAGTCGGCGAGATGGGTGGCGCTTGTCGGCATTCCGCCAGCGGTCGTTCTGGCTCCGCTGGCGGGATCCCTGATCGCCCTCCTCGTGGTGACGGTGATCGGCTCCTGGCTCTACGAGAGATAGACCCCGCCGCCCCGCCGGCGCGGCGCGTCAGACGCGCGCCCGCAGCAGCCGCAAGCCGTTCAGCACGACGAGAATCGTCGACCCCTCGTGGCCGATCACGGCGACCGGGAGACTCAGCACGCCCGTCGCCACGCCCGCGACCAGCGCCACGATCACGGCGG
>JBHENR010000159.1:0-7343 GCA_046262555.1 Gemmatimonadota bacterium
GTGGATGCCGATTCAATTCTTGAACCGGACGCGCTGCTTCACATCATGAAGCCGTTTCTCGAGGACGAAACGCCCGGCCTGACGCTGGCGACCGGCGGCATCGTCCGGGTCGCCAACGGGTGCCGGGTCGAGCACGGTCGGATCACCCGCGTCCAGGCGCCGCTGTCGCTGCTGGCCAGCTTTCAGGCGGTCGAGTACCTGCGCGCATTCCTCGGTGGCCGCATCGCCTACAGCTTCCTCAATTCGTTGCTCGTTATCTCCGGCGCCTTCGGCGTGTTCCGGCGCGATGCGATCCTCCAGGCAGGCGGATTCCTCACCCGCACCGTGGGAGAAGACATGGAGCTGGTGGTCCGGCTGCATCGGATGTGGCGCGAAAAAGGCGCCAGCAGCACCGGCCGGGGACGTTCCGGCGCCACGTACCGCATCGTGTTTGTGCCCGAACCGGTCTCGTGGACGGAAGCACCTGAGAGCCTGACCGCCCTCAACCGGCAGCGCAACCGCTGGCAGCGGGGTCTGGTGGAGAGTCTCTGGACCCATCGGCGGGTGTTCGGGAACCCGCGCTACGGCGTCCTGGGCCTCTTCGCCTTCCCCTATTTCGTCCTGTTCGAGCTGCTGGGCCCCACCGTCGAGCTGATCGGATACGCCGTCACCGCCCTCGGGCTTGCCCTGGGCGTCGTGCCGCTCCGTCTGGCCGCGCTGTTTGCGCTCGTCTCGATCGGCTTCGGCATGCTGCTTTCCGTCAGCGCGCTGCTGCTCGAGGAGCTGACAGTTCGGAGGTATCCGCGCGCCCGCGACGTGGCGCGGCTCGTCGGGGCAGCGCTGGTGGAGAACTTCGGCCTGCGGCAGTTGCTCGCGGTGTGGCGTACCAAGGCGCTGTTCGATGCCCTCCGCGGCCAGCGTGGCTGGGGGGCCATGGAGCGCCAGGGGTTTCCTCCTGCGGCCCCGGATTCCGCCCTGCGCTGAGGCTGGCTGGCGCGGCGGTTGGGCCGGCGACACACTCTGCCGCGATGCCTGAGGAGCCCACCGACATACTGCCCCCCGACAGCGCCGGCGGCGCCGCGCCCGCCGCGGCGGCGACCTCCGTCTCCGCCCCCCCGGCGGACGACTCCGCCCGCGCCGCCGCCGACCTGTCCCGGATTCCGGACACGCTCCCGCTGCTCCCGCTCGACGACGCGGTCCTCTACCCCTATACCGTCATCCCGCTGGCGTTCGACGACGAACTGCTGATCGCCGGCGTGGATGCGGCTATGCGGGGCCAGCGCATGGTGGGCATCGTCACCCGGCGGCAGGCCCCACCGGACGAACCCGCCGCGACAGCGGAGGCCGCCCGGGCCGCGACAGACGAGGGCGGCCGACCCCCGGTCAGCCGCGCGGCGCTCCACGACGTCGGGACGGTGGGGGTGATCCATCGGCTGGTCAAGCACCCGGAATCGGGGATGCGCGTCCTGGTGCAGGGGGTGAGCCGGTTCCGGATCGTCAACCTGGTTCGCGCGAGTCCCTATGCCGAGGCCACCATCCTCGTCCTTCCAGACGTTCCGAAGGAGCGCACCGATCGCCTCGAGGCGCTGTTGCGCGAAGGCCACGATCTCGCCGGGCGCGTCATCCGGGCGTCGACCTATCTGCCCGACGAACTGCAGCAGGCGGTTCACCAGATCACCGATCCCGACAAGTTCGTGTACCTGGTGGCCTCGATGGTCCGGCTCGAGCCGGATGATCGCCAGCGGATCCTCGAGGACGACGACAGTGAGGCGAAGTTGACCCTCCTGCTCGGCGCGCTGCGGCGGGAGCTCAACGTGCTGGAGATCGGCGGCGAGATCAAGAGCCAGGTGGACGAGGAGATCCAGAAAAAACAGCGCGAGTATTACCTGCGCGAGCAGTTGGAGGCGATCCGGGACGAGCTGGGAGAAGGCGAAGACGGGGCCGCGGAGATCAACCGGCTGCGCCAGTGCCTCGTCGACAGCCAGGCTCCAGCGTACGTCATGCAGGCCGCCGAAGAGCAATTCACGCGGATCGCGAACATCCCGGCGGCCAGCCCGGAGTATTCCGTCATCCTCAGTTACCTGGACTGGCTCTGCGACGTGCCGTGGGCGCGCTCGACCGAGGACCGGCTCGACCTCGAGGCCGCCCGCGTCGTGCTCGATGAGGACCACTACGACCTGCGGGAAGTCAAGGAACGGATCATTGAATATCTCGCCGTCCGCAAGCTGAAGCGCGACATGAAAGGGCCCATCCTCTGCTTCGTGGGGCCGCCGGGCGTGGGGAAAACGTCGCTCGGCCGCTCCATCGCCCGCGCGCTCGGCCGGGAGTTCGTCCGGATGTCGCTGGGCGGCATGCGCGACGAGGCCGAGATCCGGGGCCATCGGCGGACCTACATCGGGGCGATGCCGGGCCGCGTCGTCCAGTCCCTCAAGCGCGCGGGGACCAACAATCCAGTCTTCATGCTCGACGAGATCGACAAGGTGGGGGCCGACTTTCGCGGGGATCCGTCCAGCGCCCTGCTCGAGGTGCTGGATCCGGAGCAGAACGATTCGTTCCGGGACCACTACCTCGACCTGCCGCTCGACCTCTCGAACGTCCTGTTTATCGCCACGGCAAACATGCTCGACCCCGTCCAGCCCGCGCTGCAGGACCGGATGGAGGTCATCCGGCTGCCGGGCTACACCGATGGCGAGAAGCGATACATCGCGCGGCAGCACCTGATCCCGCGGCAGATCGGGGAGAATGGCCTCGAGCCGCGCCAGCTCACCATCTCCGACGCCGCGCTGGATGCGATCATCGCCGACTACACCCGCGAGGCCGGCGTACGAAACCTCGAGCGGGAAATCGCGAAGATCTGCCGTAAAGTGGCGGCCCGGGTCGCCGGCGGCGAAATCGTCCCGGTCGAGGTGCAGGCCGGCGACGTGAAGGAGTTTCTGGGCCCCCGGAAGGCGTTCCACGAAGTCGCCCGGCGGGTGGCCCAGCCGGGCGTCGCCACCGCGCTCGCCTGGACGTCGGCGGGGGGCGAGATCCTCTTCGTCGAGGCGAGCACGATGCCGGGCAACAAGGGATTCGCCGTCACCGGCCAGCTCGGCGACGTGATGCAGGAGTCGGCGCGGGCCGCGCTGGCGTGGATCCGGTCGCACACCGACACGCTCGGCATTCCGGCGGATTTCTTCGCCCGGACCGATATCCATCTGCACGTCCCAGCGGGGGCCGTGCCGAAGGACGGGCCGTCCGCCGGGGTCACGATGGCGACCGCACTCGCCTCGGCGATCACCGGCCGTCCGGTTCGCCCCGACATCGCCATGACCGGCGAGATCACGCTCACGGGACAGGTGCTGCCGGTGGGAGGCATCAAGGAAAAGCTGGTCGCCGCGCGGCGCTCGGAGATCACCACCGTGATCCTGCCGGCGCGCAACCGCGAACACGTGGCGGATGTGGATGCCGAATTGATCAAGGGGCTGTCGTTCATCTATGCGGAGACGATCGGCGACGTGCTGGCGGCCGCCCTGACGAATGGCGAGCGGCCGACGAAGGGCGCCCGAAGCGGGCGCGCCACGCGGCGGCCAAAGGCCGCGCCGAGGCCGAAGCCCGCTCCCCGCGACAGCGCCGCGCCCTGAGCCCTCCGGCGATGGGGCCGCGGGGTGATGCCGGGGGCGGGAGTCGAACCCGCACGGGCTTGCGCCCCCAGGATTTTAAGTCCTGTGCGTCTGCCTGTTCCGCCACCCCGGCCGCCGGGGTCCAACCTAGGCGCGCCTGATGCCGGCGCCAACCGCCGATGCGCAACGCTTGAACGCGGCCCGTCACCGCCAGGCGCGACGCGCCACCGCCGTCGCGGTCGCGGGCAACGCGGTGCTGTTCGCGGTGAAGGGGACGATCGGTCTGCTGAGCGGCTCGATCGCGCTGCTGTCCGACGCGCTCAACTCGCTGGTGGACATCGTCGCCTCCCTGGCCATCATGTACTCGGTCGCGGTCGCCCAGCGGGGGCCCGACGCCGACCATCCCTTCGGACACCATCGGGCCGAGCCGATCGCCGCGCTGGTGGTGGCGATCTTCACCGCCATCCTCGGATTCGAGGTGGGGCGAGCGTCGGTCGAGCGGTTGCTCGCCGGCGCCCAGCCGATCCGGTTCCCGCTCTGGGCCATGGGCGCGCTGGGTGTTTCGATGGCCGGCAATCTGTTGCTGACGGGGTACCTCCGGCGGCGGGGAGAGCAACTCGAGAGCCCGGCCATTCTGGCGGTGGCGGTGGAATGCGAGAACGACATCTGGACGTCGCTCGCCGCCCTCACCGGAGTCGCGGCGGCCGCGGCGGGCGTTCCCGCGGTGGATCCCGTCGCGGGCATCCTCGTCGGTGCCTGGATCATCGTCGGCGGGTACCGCTTCGGCCGCCAGAACATCGACTACCTCATGGGGAAGAGTCCCACCGCGGACGTGCTGAACCGGGTGCGGAGCGCCGGCGAGGCCGTGGCCGGCGTGCGGGGCGTGCACGACGTGCGGGCGCACTACGTCGGCCACCGTATCCATGTCGAGATCCACATCGAGGTCGATCCGGATCTCAGCACGCGGCAGTCCCACGACGTGGCCGGCGCCGTGCGCCACGCGATCGAGGGGTTGCCGGGCATCGATCGCGCCTTTATCCACGTCGACCCCGCCCGCACGGCTTGACGGGAGCCGGGCGGGGGCTATATTTAGCCTAGACTAATTTTTATGACGAACGAGATCCCAAGCCCCTCCTCCACCACGCGTTCGACCGATTCCCCCGGGATCCCGGAAGGGGCGCCGGCGGGCCCGCGGGGGGTAAGCCGCCGGATCCTGCTGAAGGGGGGGGCGCTGGCCGGCGCCGCGGCGGTCGGTGGCGTCGTGCTGGGGGCGGGTCAGCCGGCGCGGCGGCTGGTGCCGCGGGCCGAGATCCCCCACATCCATGGCGCCGGCGGCACCGGACCGGTGCGGGATATCGCGCCCGGAGGATTCGACCCGACCGCGTTCGCCACCCGATTCGACGGCGGGCGCGTCTCGACGCTACCGACCGGCCAGACCCTGCGCGAGTACGAGTTCATCGCCTACGATCAGGAGATCGAGATCGCCCCCGGGGTCTTCTTTCCCGCCTGGACGTACAACAATCAGGTGCCGGGCCCGACGATTCGCTGTACCGAAGGGGACCGCCTGCGGGTGCGATTCCGCAATGCGGGCAGTCACTCCCACACGATCCATTTCCACGGCTTTCATCCGGCCGACATGGATGGCGTCTTCGAGGTAGTCTCCCCGGGCGCGGCGTTCGTCTATGAGTTCGACGCCGAGCCGTTCGGCCTCCATCTCTATCACTGCCACACGACGCCGCTCCGGCGTCATATCCACAAGGGGCTGTACGGGATGTTCATCGTCGACCCGCCAGGCGGCCGGCCGCCGGCGCGGGAGTACGTCATGGTGATGAACGGGTTCGACACCGATTTCGACGGCGGCAACGAATTCTATGCTGTCAATACCGTCGCCTTTCACTACATGCGGCACCCGCTGCCGGCGGTAGTGGGCGAACTGGTGCGGTTGTACGTCGTCAACGTGCTCGAGTTCGACCTCATCAACTCGCTCCACGTCCACGGCAACTTCTTCAACGTGTTCCGCACCGGCACGCGGCTCGAGCCCGACGAGTTCACCGATACGGTGATGTTCTGCCAGGGTGAGCGCCACGTGCTCGAGCTACGCTTCCGCCATCCCGGGCGCATCATGTTCCACGCCCATCAGAGCGAGTTCGCCGAGCTGGGCTGGATGGGGTTCTTCGATGTCCGCGCGACCTAGCCTGAAGGCCGCCGCGCCGGGCGCCGCCGCCGCCGGGCCGGCCGCGGGCCGGGCCGCCCTCGCCGCTGGGTTCCTGGTCGTGGCCGCGCTCGTCGGGACGCTCGCCTTCCTGCTGGCGCGCGGCGTCGGGCTGGAACGCGCGCTGACGCCGATCGAGGAGCTCACCGTGCAGCGGATCGAGCTCCCCGCGCCCCACCACCTCCGCATCCACGTCGTCAATGGGGGCATCGACGCCATCACCGTGAACCAGCTGGCGATCGACGACGCGGTCTGGTCCTTCACCATCACGCCCGCGGCGCGCATTCCCCGGCTCGGCCGCGCGGTGCTCGACGTGCCGTATCCCTGGGTCGAGGGGGAAGCCCACGAGATCAAGCTGATCTCGCGCAACGGCGTGGCGTTCTTCGGCGCCATCCCGGTCGCCACCGAGTCCCCCCGCGCCACCCGGCGCTGGGTCTGGCAGCTCGCGCTGCTGGGAGTGTATGTGGGCGTCATCCCGGTGGCGCTGGGGCTGGCCACGTTTCCCTTTCTGCGGCGGCTGGGCCCGCGGGGGATGGACTTTCTGTTGGCGCTCACCGTGGGACTGCTCGTCTTTCTCGCCGTCGACACGCTGGCCGAAGCGCTGGAGCTGGCCGGGGATGTGCCCGGGGCCTTCCACGCCCCGGTGCTGGTGTGGGTGGTGGCGCTCGCCGCGCTGGTCGGCCTGGTGGCGTTCGCCGCCCGCTGGCGCGTGCGGCGCGGCGGACTGACCCCACTTGCCGTGGCCGGCTTCATCGCGCTCGGCATCGGACTTCACAACCTGGGCGAAGGGCTCGCGATCGGGGCGGCGCTGGCCACGGGCGCCGTCGGCCTGGGAACGTTCCTGATCGTGGGCTTCACCCTGCACAACATCACCGAGGGGATCGGCATCGCCGCGCCACTGCTGCGGACCCGTCCGCGGGTGGTGGATTTCGCCGGGCTGGCGCTGGTCGCCGGCGGCCCCGCCGTGCTGGGGTGCTGGATCGGCGGCTTCGTCTTCAACCCCCTCTGGGCGTCGCTCTTCCTCGCCGTGGGCGCGGGAGCGATCCTGCAGGTGATCTGGGAGGTCGGCCGGCTGATTGCGGCCCCCGCGGGGCGCCCGTCCACCGGGCAGGCCCCGGCGGCGGCCGGGGGGCTCTGGCGCGGGGAAGTGCTGGCGGGCGCGGCGCTCGGGCTGGCGTTAATGTATCTCACCGCTCTCCTCGTTCCGGCGTAGCACCCCACCGACGCCTGCGGCGTGGGCACCCGTTGACCCCCGTGGCGCGAAGATTGCGGTATTAACAGCGCGGCGGAGGTTTTTGGCTCCGCGCAACCTGTTCAGGGACATATCGCCATCCTCCCGGAGGGCTCGTCCGTGCGCGCCTTAATCTTTCCAGGACAACGCTTTACGTCCTCTCACGTCGAGTTGCATCGAGATCTGGCGACCCGCCCGCGGGGCGGGGCCCCAGGAAGGAAACGGTAACAAAGATGGCGGGAGAACTCCCCGGACTGCATTCCCGTTCGCGCCGGCATGAGGTAGTGCCGTTCTCCGACGGTCGACACCAGCCGCCGGCGGG
>JBHENR010000160.1:0-2605 GCA_046262555.1 Gemmatimonadota bacterium
CCCCGCCGTCAGCGACTCGGGCAGCCGATCGCGCGCCGCATAGCGGCGGGCCGGATCGAGGAAGGATTTGCGTGAGTGGCCCACCAGCACGGGATAGCCCAGCGCCGTGAGGGCCGCGACGCCGGCGATCAGGCGCCAGGAGTCGGCGGCGGTCTTGCCGAAGCCGATCCCGGGATCGAGCGCGATCGCCTCGCGGGCGACGCCGGCGGCCTCCGCCTGGCGAGCGGCCTCGCTCAACGCGCCGCCGACCTCCCCCAGCAGATCCCCATAGCGGGGGTCTTCCTGCATCGTCCGCGGCTCGCCCCGCATGTGCATCAGCACCAGCCCCGCGCCCGTCTCCGCCGCCAGCCGGGCGAGCTCGGGCGCGAACCGCAGCGCGCTCACGTCATTGATGATGTGCGCCCCGGCAGCGAGGGCGTCGCGGGCGATCTCGAGTTTGGTGGTGTCGATGGAGAGCGGCACGGCGGTCTGCGCGGCGAGCCCCTCGATGACGGGCAGCACGCGCGCCCGCTCGGCCGCCACCGAAACCGGCGGCGCGCCGGGGCGGGTGGACTCTCCCCCCACGTCGAGGATGGCGGCGCCGGCTTCGGCCAGCGCGACTCCCTGCGCGATCGCACGGTCGGGGTCGAGGCAGTCACCGCCGTCGGAGAAGGAGTCCGGCGTGGTATTGATGATGCCCATCAGCAGCGGCACCGGTCCCAGCTCCAGCGTGCGGCCGCGGATCCGCCAGGCGGGCATCGCGGGAAACGCCTAGGGCTCCGTCGCGACGCGCCGGTCGGAGCCGGACGCGGCGCCGGCCGGAGCGGAGTCGACCTCACCGGGCGCAGGCGGGGCGGGCGGCGGGGGGTCCGGACCGTCGAGCGGCTCGAGCTCCTCGCCGTCCATGAGGCGCTGGATTTCCACATTGTCGAGGATCTCACGCTCGAGCAGCGCGCCGGCGAGGCGATGGAGCGTGGCGGCGTTCTTGTCGAGCACATCGAGGGCGCGTTCAAAGGCCGTCGCAACGATAGACTTGACCTCCTGATCGATGACGCGGGCCGTCTCCTCCGAGTAATCCCGATGCTGCGCGATCTCGCGGCCCAGAAAGACCGGTTCCTGCTCATCGCCGTAGGTCAGCGGGCCCAGCACCTCGCTCATCCCCCACTTGGTGACCATCCGGCGGGCGAGGTCGGTGGCGCGCTGCAGGTCGTCGCCGGCTCCCGTCGTCGCCTCCTTCAGCACCAGCACCTCCGCCGCCCGGCCCCCGAGCAGCGCGGTCAGCTGATCCTCGCACCACTCGCGGGTGTAGATGTGGCGCTCGTCCACCGGCAGGAAGTGGGTCACCCCCAGCGCCCGGCCCCGGGGAATGATCGTCACCTTGTGGACCGGATCGGCGGTCGGCGTCAGCATCCGGACCAGCGCGTGCCCCGCCTCGTGGTACGCGATCGACCGCTTCTCCCCCTCGGTGATGACCAGGCTGCGGCGCTCCGCCCCCATCATCACCTTGTCCTTGGCTTCCTCGAAATCGTTCATGATGACCTGACTGCGATTGTTGCGAGCCGCCAAGAGCGCCGCCTCGTTGACGAGATTCTCGATGTCGGCGCCGGAGAGCCCCGGCGTCCCCTTGGCGAGGACCTGAAGATTCACATCGTCGGCGAGCGGAATGTCGCGCGTGTGGACGCGGAAGATCCCTTCGCGCCCCCGCACGTCGGGCCG
Organism: Gemmatimonadota bacterium; assembly: GCA_046262555.1. Classification (GTDB taxonomy): domain Bacteria; phylum Gemmatimonadota; class Gemmatimonadetes; order JACCXV01; family JAHWKZ01; genus JBHENR01. The sequence goes on from JBHENR010000160.1 coordinate 1,696, forward strand.
GTCGACCACGACCTGGCGATCAAAGCGGCCGGGTCGCAGCAGCGCCGGATCGAGCACGTCGGGCCGGTTGGTGGCCGCGATCAGGATCACGCCCTGATTCGACTCGAAGCCGTCCATCTCGACCAGGAGCTGGTTCAGCGTCTGCTCGCGCTCGTCGTGGCCCCCGCCGAGCCCCGCGCCGCGGTGCCGCCCGACGGCATCGATCTCGTCGATGAAGATGATGCAGGGAGCGTGCGCCTTGCCCTGCTCGAAGAGGTCGCGGACCCGACTGTTGTGGAGGAGGACCGGTTTCTCGCCGCCGAAGAAAGCCTCGTTTCCACAACCGCAGAGGTCGTAGACATAGCCGTCGTAGTCGCGCCGCACGACCTCCTGCACGATCGCCTTCTTGTGCTCGTGATGACGCTCTCCGTCGCGGAAGGGGTTGCTCGTCTTGCCGATAACCAGGGACCAGTACTCGCCGTCCGGCAGCGGTTTGGACTTGATGACCCGACCGCCCTGTTGATGACCGTGTCGAATGCCGGACTTGATGCCATGCATGGCGCAGAGCCACGCGAGCTCCCGAATCAGCCGATTACTGACCGAGGTCATGACAAGCTTTCCCTCCCGCGTCTCATACCCATCGCCGCGACTGTACCCTTCGAGATACGCGCGGAAATGTTCGTAGGGGGCCGTCCACAAGAATTCCGGAAGATGCTTAAACCGACTGCCATTCCCGCAGTGCCGGGCGAAGAATCGGCCGAGCGGCGCGGAGTTACAGACCACCCGCGTGGAATTATCCGCAGTCGGCACGACGACCGCTTCGAGACCAAAGGTGGCTCGCAACAACTGGCGACAATCAGCAATCAACTCAGGCTCATGCGTACCGAAACAGAACTCCACATCGTTGTTGGCACGGCCCTCGGCCGTGTAG
>JBHENR010000161.1:0-9023 GCA_046262555.1 Gemmatimonadota bacterium
CCGGCGCCGGGACCGGCGGGCTCGACCTCTGGATCGGCGCCGACCTGCCGGCCGAGGCGGGCGTCTCTTCCTCGGCCGCGTTGACGGTCGCCACCGTCCTGGCGGCCGCCGCGCTGAACGGCCGGGCGGTGCCCCCCCTGGGCCTGGTGCCGTTCGCCCGCCTGGTACAGCGCGTCGAGAACCGCGCGGGGACACGCTGCGGCGTGATGGACCCGCTGATCGTCCTCGGCGGGGTCCGCGACGCGGCGCTCCTGATCGACTGCCGCACCTTTATCGCCACCGGAATCGCGATTCCACCCGGACTCGCGCTGGTCGTCTGCGACAGCGGAGTCCAGCGCGCGCTGGCCGACTCCGCCTACAACGTCCGGCGGGCCGAATGCGAGGCGGCGCTCGAGCTCCTGCGTGAGGCGCTCGGCCGCGCCTTCCGCGCGCTGCGCGATGTCACGGCTGAGGACCTCGACAGCGCCGGCGACGCGCTGCCCGAGCTGCTGAAGCGGCGGGCCCGCCACGTCGTCAGCGAGAACGAACGCGTACTGGCCGCGACCGACGCGCTGGCCACCGCCGACCGCTCGCGGCTCGGCGCCCTTCTCGCGGCCGCGCATACCAGCCTGCGCGACGATTACGAGGTAAGCGCCCCGGAGCTCGACGCCTTGGTGGCGTTCGCCGTCGGGGCGGACGGCTGCTGGGGGAGCTGCATGACCGGCGCCGGGTTCGGCGGGGCCACCGTCAGTCTGGTGGAAGCGGACCGGGTGGAAGCCTTCAGCGCGCGGGTCGCGGTCGGCTACGCCGAACGGTTCGGCCGCGCCCCCGCGATCTTCGCGTCCCCCGCGGCCGCCGGCGCGCGCCGGCTCCAGTAGCGGTAGGCCGGCAGGCCGAGCAGGAGCAGCAGAGTACCGAAGCCGGCTGCCTTCGGGTTGGCGAACACCACGCTCACCACGATCCCCGCCGACGCCAGCACGAAGAGCACCGGCAGCACGATTCCGCCCGGCACCCGGAACGTCCCCGCTGGCGGCGGCCCGTGCCGCAAGCGGAAGATCACCACCGCCGCCACCGTCAGGCCGAAGAAGATCCAGTCGGCGAAGACGACCGTCTCGAGCAGCCCCGCATAGGTGCCGCTGAGCACCAGGGCGATCGCCCAGCCCGCCTGCAACACGATCGCCAGGGTCGGCGTGCCGAACCGTGGATGGAGCCGCGCCACGTCGCGGAAGAACAGCCCGTCGGCCGCCATCGCCCACGTCACCCGCGTGGGCGCCAGGAGCGCCAGGTTGAGAAAACCGAAGGTGGAAATGGCGATCGCCGCCGCGACGGCGCGCTCCCCGCCGGAGCCCAGAAACCGCCCCGCGGCGTCAGCGGCCGGCGTCATCGTGCCCGCCAGCCCCGCATGACCGAGCGCGCGCAGATAGACGATGTTCACCAGGCTGTAGACGGCCACCACCAGCAGCGTTCCCACCACCAGGCTCAGCGGCACGTTCCGCTCCGGCCGCTCGATCTCCTCGGCGACATAGGTGACGTTCTGCCAGCCGCCGTAGGCGAACAGAATGGGCACCAGCGCGGCGCCGAAGGCGACCGTCAGCGCGCCGGCTCCCAGCGGACCTGGCGGGTGACCCGCCGCAGCGGTGGCGCCGGCGACGACCGCGGGCTCTGACACCGGCAGCAGAAACCCGCTCGCGATCAGCGCGGCCAGCGCGGCCACCTTGAGCACGACGAACACATTGAGCAGCCGGCTGCCGGGCTTCACCCCCACGTAGTTCACTGCCGCCACCACGACGATGGCGGCCACCGCCAGCGGCAGCGACGGCGCGTCGGCGCGGCCGATCAGCCGCAGCGCATAGCGGGCGAACGTGATCGCCACCGCGGCGATCGCCCCGCCCTCGATCAAGAACAACAGCGCCCAACCATAGAGAAAGGCGACCACGGGGTGAAAGGCTTCCCGGAGATAGACATACGGTCCGCCCGCCTGCGGCGAACGCGCCGCCAGCTCCGCGTAGGCCAGTGCGCCGGTCAGGGCGATCACCCCGCCCGCCGCCCACGCCGCCAGGATCCAGCCGGGCGAGGGCAGTCGCTGCGCCACCAGGTAGGGACTGATGAAGATGCCGGCGCCGATGATGCCGCCAACGACGACCATCGTTGCGTCGAAGGGCCCCAGGGCGCGGCGGAACGTCATGGCAGACGGGGGGAGAAAAAAGCCCAGGAGCGTGAAACGTGCGGTCGACCATGCCGCTGCTCCTGGGCCGGTGCGCTGAGAGGAATTCCGCTCGGCTGCTTCGCCGAGTGCGCCGCGCGATGTCGCCTAGCGGTCAGGCACCTCACGGATCGGTCTGGCACTGTCTCTGGACAATGGACCACCTCCTTTCTCGTGTGGGGCAATCATATCGTGGGACGGGACGGGTGGCAAGCCGGCCGGGGTCAAATCCGCCGCGCGAACTGGTCGAGCTCCAGCGTCCACACCCGCTCGCCGCAGTAGCGCGTGCCCTCGGGGCAGATCGGGCGCTGGGCGGCCCGGTGGCGAATGGTGCAGGGCGGGGCGAGGTGGCGGCCGATCCGCGGGTTGACGGCGGTGACCTGCTGGGCCTCTTCCAGCGACGCCTGCCAGATTTCCTCCTGCGCGTTGTAGCACAGGCGCATCGAGTGCTTGTGCCAGAGGTTCAAGAGATCCGCCGACTCGGTGAACCGGATGGCGACAGCGTTGGGCAGCAGATACTCGGCGTACTCGGCCGGTGCGCCGGACGCGCGCACGGCGGCGACATCGTCCCAGGTGCGGGCCATGCTCTCGTCGTACGCGCGACCCACCGCGTCGTCCTCGAGCACGAGCCGGGGGGTGATGTAGTCGGGGTCACCGGTGACGTGGGCGGTCAGCGCCGGCCGCGAGCCGGGCGTCATCCGGTGGCGCTGGTCCTGCGAATCACCGGCGTGGGAGAGCTTCTTCCTGAAGGTATAGTGGGGATGGTAGAGCGCCCGCGACAGCTTGCTGTGCGACGTGAGATTCAGCGCCTCGCCGAGCAGCGGGTTGACGGCGGGGTCGAGCGCCAGCGCGATAGCGGCGCCGTCATCCAGCGCGACCCGCGGCAGGCCGAGCACCTCGCGCACCGCGTCGGCCAGCACCTCCTCGTTGCGCGCCCCCCAGTCCACCAGCTTCGCCACCCGGCCGTCAAGATCGGCGTCGAACTCGTCGCGGAACGCGCCGGCGGGGGCTCCCCCCGCGCCGTTCCGGGCCTGCAGAGACAAATATTCAGCTGTGGCCTCCAGCGGGATCGGCTCCTCGATAATCGTGGCGTAGGCCGGGTCGTGCTCGAGCAGCGCCTCCACCATCGCCTGGACGACGACGCGGGTCTCGGTCGGCGTGTCCACCTGCTCGCAGAGCCGCCAGTACCGGAGCAGGGTGATCCCGCTGATCGTGTGATAGAGGTAGGCAAACGTCGCCACCGGCAGGACGTACCGCGCCACCTCCTGGGCCCGCTTCTGAATCTCCTTGACGTACCGCGCCGGGTGCGCGCGCCGGCCCGGGAAGCGGGCGAAGAACGCGTCCGCCGTGACCGGCGTCAGGAGCTCGATCAGCCGGTGATAGTCCGCCAGCTGCCGCTCGACGGCCGCGCGGTAGCGGGTCAATGCCGCGCCGGTCAGCGGCGGCACCGCCACCGCGCCGGCCTTCACCTCCACGTACCGCTGACTCACCTGCTCGGAGTTGTAGAACGGGTGGCTGTGGAGAAAGCTCCAGAGGAAGTGGCGGCTGACGTTGGCCAGGGCGAACTGGAACTGGGCGTGCTGGAGCGTGGTGTGGTGGCCCGCCTGATAGAGGCTCTTCGCCAGCGCCGCCCACCGCTCGTTGAGCTCGACGTCGCCGATGATCCCCTTCGGGCTGTAGCAGGTGCGCGCCGTGGCGAGGAAGTTGGCGAAGGGCGCCTCGAACGCGCGAGTGAGGCGGACGTCGGGCGCCGGCGAGAGGAAGGGCGCGGGCGGAGTCACTCCCGCGGCGAGGCGTCCGGCGCGTCCTCGCCGGTCAGGCGGTCGTCGGCGGATTCTGCCGCGTCCGACTGGGCGGACGCGGCACGGGCGCTGGCGGCAGCCGCCGCCGCGCGCGTCTTGCGGCGCGACAGCAACGCGTCGACCGAGAGGGGTCCGGGACCGAGCAGAAGGATGCCGGCCAGGAGCACGATGAGCGCCGTCTCCAGAGCGAACGGCTGCTGCACCTTGAACGCGGCGACGGTCATCTCCAGGATGAAGAGCAGGGACAGGACTCGCGTGAGCAACCCCGCCACGAGGAGGAGGCCGCCGAACATCTCGAAGTAGGCGACCGGCACGGCGGTCCAGACGGGAAGGCCCAGGGAATCGAAGAACGCTATGGTCCCATCCAGATTGAAGACCTTGTCGGCCCCATGCTGGACGAACACGATCCCGCAGAAGAGGCGGCCGATGGTGGAAACCCAGTCCTGACGCGTCATCGATCGGCCTCCCCTGAGCCGCTCGTCAAGGTGACGCGGGGGTGAAGCGGTGTCAAATCGCGGCCGGGGGCGCTCACGCCGCGGCGGCGGGAACGAGTTCCAGTGCCTCCAGCGCCGCGCGCGCCGCGCGCCCGGCGGCGCCCGGCGGCCCCACCGCGTCCCGCACCTGGCGCAGTCCGGCCGCCACCGCGCCCCACGCGTCGGTATCCGTCAGCCAGGTGATGAGCGGCGCGGCGAGCGCGTCCGGGGTGGCGGCGGCCTGCAGGAATTCGGGCACCACGGTGCGGCCGGCGATCAGGTTGGGGAGGCCCACGTGCCGGGTGTCCACCAGGAGCCGCGCCAGCGCGAAGGTGGCCGGCGCCACCTGGTACGCCACCGCGTGCGGCACACCGAGAAGGGCGAGCCCGAGCGTCCCGGTGCCGGATTTGGCGAGCGCCGTGCGGCAGCCGCCGAGCGCGGCGTAGCGGTCTTCGGTGACGAGGGTCACGGCCGGGCCGCCGGCCAGCGCCTCGGCCACTTCGTCCGGCGAGCAGGTCGGAGCCACCGGCGCCAGGAACTGGGCCGTCGGCACCGCCCGCTGAACGGCCGCCGCGGCCTCGGCGAAGAGCGATCCCAGCCGGCCGAGCTCCGCGGCGCGACTGCCTGGCAGGAGCGCCACCCAGGGGGCGTCCGCGAGCAGGCCAAGCCGGGCGGCGAGCGCGGCGCGGTCGGGGCCGCCGGCTGCCGGGACCCCGCCCGTCGCCACGCGGTCCACCGCCGGATGCCCGACATAGACGACGTCGAGCGACGAGCCGGCATACGCCGCCGGCTCGAACGGCAGCGTGACGAGCAGTCGCCGCAAACTCCGCTCCATCGAGCGGATGCGGCCGGCCCGCCAGGCCCAGACGCTGGGACTCACATACCCGATGACGGGAATACCCCGCGCGTGGAGCCGGCCGGCGAGCCGCAGATTGAAATCAGGGGCATCGATGAGGATCGCGCCGGCGGGGCGGCGGACCGCGGCCTCGGCTTCCAGTCGCCTGAGCGCGCGCCAGATGGCGGGCAGGTGGCCGACCACCTCGACCAGGCCCATCACCGCCAGCTCGCGCGTGGCGACCACCCGCTCGGCGCCGGCCGCCTCGAGCAGCGCTCCGGTGGCGCCGAAGAACCGCACGTCCGGGCGCAACGCCCCGGCCGCCGCGACCAGCTCACCGCCCAAAGCGTCGCCCGACGCCTCGCCGGCGACGATCAGCACCTCGGGGCCCAACGACACGAGGAGGCGGTTACTCGCCGACGGCGCGGCGGTAGAGCTCGTCCACGGCTTTCCAGTTGAGATTCTTGAGAAACGCCTCGACATACGCCGCCCGGTTCGGGCCCTGATCGTAGTAGTAGGCGTGCTCCCACACGTCGAGCGGGATGAGCGGCTGGGCGCCCCACACGGCGCCCGCGTCGTTGCTGTCCACCAGGTAGATGTGAAGCCGGCCGTCGGAGGGGTCCCAGCAGGTCACCGCCCACCCCCGGGCGGCGGCGGCCACCGCCTTCAGCTCCTGTTGCCAGGCCTCGAACGAGCCGAAGTCCGTCACCAGTCGCGCATGGACCGCTGCCTCGGGGTCGGGCGCGCCATCGCCGCCCAGCACCGCGTAGTAGAGCTGGTGGAGGATCTGCCCGCTGGCGTTGTGGCTCTCACTCTGCTTCACCGCGCGCAGGTCGGTGAAATCGCCCTTCTCGCGCATCTCGGCCAGCCGCTTCTCGGCGGCGTTCCGGCCCTTCACGAACGAGGTGTAGACGGTATCGTGATGCCATTCGGTGACCTGGCGGGAGATGCCGTCCAGGGCGCCGGTCTCGAAGGGAAGCGGCTGGGGAGTATGCTCGTGGGCCATCGGCGGCGTCGCGTGCGAATATAGAGGGGGTCGGGGGTCGGGCCAGCGCGAATGAACGAATCGGGCGCGGGCGGGGTTCTACAGCGGATCCCCCGAAATCCTCGCTGTCGGAGACTGCCGTGGCGCACCGCCCCCTGTTCCGCCCGTTGTTCTCCAGCGAGCGCCCGCCGGCGCGGGAGCGGGCCGTCGCCCTGCTGGGCGCCGTGCTGCTCTGCGGCGTGCTGGCGGTGATCGCCGCGCTGGGACTGCACCACGCGCTGCTCCTGCCGCTTGTCCCCTACGAACGGGTGATCTACATCGACATGGACGAGTTGCCGCCGACGCCGGAGGCGGCGGTTCCCCTGCCGGAAGACGCTCCCCCCGTCGACAGTCCAAACGATCCCCCGACCCCGACGGACCCCACGGGCCCGGCGGGTCCCGAGGCCGATCCCGCCGAGCAGAGCCCAGCCCCGCGCGGCGTCTCCGCGGCTCCGGGCGCGGCGCGCGCGGCAATCGCCCGCGCCGACACGGCGCGAGCCGCGCTGCGCGCGCCCGCTTCGGCATCGGGGTCACGTCTTGCCGGCGACGCCAGCCCGGCGGCCGCGCGGGCCCTGCGCGGCGCGCCGCTGCCGCTCGTCGTGACACCCGGCGGCATCGGCCGACGACGCCTCCCGGTGCGGCCGGGGGCGCTCGCCCGCGCCCGCGCCGACTCGCTCCTCACCGCCCAGATCGCGTCGATCGTCGAGGGCGGCGCCCGGCGGCCGGGCCGCATCGGCCTGGCGAATGGCGGCGTGGCGATCGCCATCCCCTGGGAGGGTTTTCTTCCGGCCGACCGGGAGGATGCGGAGTGGAGAAAGCAGCGGTGCGAAGGGGAGAACTCGGGCGGCCATCAGCCCGGCGAGGCCGAGGCGCGCCGGGCGCAGTGCGGCTGACGGCGAACCAGCCCGGCTAGATGTACCCCCGGAGGCGGGTCGCCTCCATCACGCGCGAGATGCCGATCATGTAGGCCGCGGTCCGGTGCGGCAGCCGCTCCTGCTCGCTCGTCACCTTGACCTGGCGCCAGGCATCGGTGATGAACCGCTTGAGCTCGTCGTTCACGCGGTCGAGCGTCCAGCGGAACTCCTGGATGTTCTGCACCCACTCGAAATACGAGACGATCACGCCGCCGGCATTCACCACCAGGTCGGGCAGGACGTGGATGCCGCGCCGCGCGAGCACTTGATCGCCGGCTGGCGTGACCGGATGGTTCGCCGCCTCGACCACGATCGACGCCTGAATCCGCTCGGCGATCTCCGCGTTGATGACCCCGCCGAGCGCGGCGGGCACGAGGATGTCACAGGCGCACGTCAGCAGCTCCGCCTGCGTCACCGCCTCGCTCTCGGGGTAGCCCACGACCGTCTTGTGCTGATCGGCGTAATGGACGAGGCGCGGAATGTCGAGCCCGTCGGGATGGTAGATCGCGCCCTCGACGTCGCTGACGGCGACGATCGTGCACCCCATCCGGCTGAGGATCTTGGCCGCCCACGCGCCGACGTTGCCGAACCCCTGAATGGCCACCCGGGCGCCGCCCAGCGGCACGCCCCACTCCGGCGCGGCCAGCTCGAGCACGTAGGCCACCCCCTGGGCGGTGGCGGCATCACGCCCCGGCGAACCCCCCAGCTCCAGCGGCTTGCCGGTGACGATGCCGGGCGTGTAGCCATGCTTCTGGCCGTAGGCGTCCATCATCCACGCCATGATCTGGGCATTGGTGTTCATGTCGGGGGCGGCGATGTCGCGATTGATGCCGAGGATGTAGGAAATGTGCGAGGTGTAGCGACGGGTCATCTGCTGCAGCTCGCGCTGGCTCATTCCCCGCGGGTCGACTTGAATGCCCCCCTTGGCGCCGCCGAAGGGGATGTCCACCACCGCGGTCTTCCACGTCATGAGCGACGCCAGCGCGCGGATCTCGTCGAGATCCGCCGATGGATGAAACCGGATGCCTCCCTTGTAGGGACCCCGGGCGCCGTTGTGCTGCACGCGGTAGCCGATCAGCACCTCGAGCCGCCCGTCGTCCATCCGGACCGGGACTTCGACCCGCATCTCGCGGTACGTATTCTTCAGCAACTGGCGGTACTCGCCGGGCAGGCCGGCGGCGGTGGCGCCCAGATCGAAGTAGTGATTGACGGCGGCGAACGGACTGACTTCGAGCTCGGCCGCGTGTTCGGCGGTAGGGGCGTCAGCCATGAGGCGGGCGAGTATAGCGCACCCCACCGGGGCCGTGTAGGCTCGCCGGGTGCCGCTCGACCCCCACGCCGCCGTCTCGCCCGTCCAGTGGCTGGAGTGGGGCCCCGCCGCCTTCGCCCGGGCCCGTGCCGAGAACCGCCCCATCCTGCTCCGCATCTCGGCGGTCTGGTGCCACTGGTGCCACGTGATGGACGAGACGACCGACGCCGTGCCGGATGTCGCCCGCCGGATCAACGACTGGTTCGTGCCGGTGCGGGTGGACAACGACGAACGGCCCGACATCAACGACCGCTACAACCTCGGCGGCTGGCCGACGACCGCGTTCCTGACGCCCGCGGGCGAGCTGATCACCGGCGGGACCTACTTCCCCGCCGCGCAGTTCAGCGAGATCCTCGAGCGGATCCACCAGGCGTGGAGCACGAATCGGGACGCGCTCGACGGGGAGGTGCGCCGGATCCGGCAGCGGCGGGAGGAGAACGCCGCCCGGCCGTCGGACCCGGCCGCGCCCGGCGGGCTGGGGGCC
>JBHENR010000162.1:0-6713 GCA_046262555.1 Gemmatimonadota bacterium
GATGCCGACGGGGTGCGGATCATCGGCTATGCCAACCTGCCGGCCCGGCTGCCGATCCACGCCAGCCAGCTCTATGCGCGCAACGTGATGCACCTGGTGCTGCACGTCTGGCGGGAGGGCGCGCTCCATCTCGACGCCACCGACGAGATCATCGCGGCGACGCTGCTGGTCGCCCCCGCGGGCGCGGCGCCGGTGCCGGCGGCCTGATGGCACCCTTTGTCGCGCACCTTACCGTCTTCGTGCTGGCCTGCTTCATCGGCTGGCAGCTCGTCTGGAAGGTGACGCCCGCGCTCCACACGCCGCTGATGTCGGTCACCAACGCCATCTCGGGGATCATTCTGATCGGAGCGGTCGTCGCCGGCGGTTTCGGCGCCCTCGACCTGGGCGGCGGGCTCGGCCTCGCCGCGACCTTCCTCGCCGCGATCAACGTGGCGGGCGGGTTCTGGGTCACCCACCGGATGCTCAAGCTGTTCCGCAAGAAGCGGTAGCGGCGCCCGATGATCCAGCTCGCCTACCTCATCGCGGCCGTCCTGTTCATCCTCTCGCTCAAGGGGCTATCGAGCCCGGCCACGGCGAAACGCGGCAATCTGTACGGCATCCTCGGGATGGCGCTCGCCGTGGGCGCGACGCTCGCGACGCCGGGTCTCGACGCCTATGTCCGGATCGTCATCGCCGCGCTGGCCGGCGGCGCTATCGGCGCGCTGCTCGCCGCCCGCGTGCCGATGACGATGATGCCGGAGATGGTGGCCCTGCTCCACTCCTTCGTCGGTGCGGCGGCGACGCTAGTGGGGTTCGCTACGTTCCATCATGGCGGACACGTGGATGCGGTGGCGTTGACCGAGATCGTGCTGGGCGTGGCGATCGGCGCGATCACGCTCACCGGCTCCGTCATCGCGTTCGGCAAGCTGAAGGGATCGATCACCAGCCGGCCGCTGTTGTTCGCGGGCCGTCATGCGCTCACGTTCGCGCTGCTCGCCGCGCTGACCGGGGCGGGGGCGTGGTTCGTGGCGCGGCCCGCGGCGGGCCCGCTCTACCTGGTGGCCGCGCTGGCGGGCATCCTCGGCGCGCTCGTCATCCTGGCGATCGGCGGCGCTGACATGCCGGTCATCGTGTCGGTGCTCAACAGCGCGTCGGGCTGGGCCGCGGCCGCCACCGGTTTCGTTCTTGGGAACGACCTGCTGATCATCACCGGAGCGCTGGTGGGCGCGAGCGGCCTCATCCTCTCAATCGTCATGAGCCGGGGAATGAATCGCTCGATCGCCTCGGTGCTGCGGGGCGGCTTCGGCGACGGGGATGCGACGGCCACGGCGCCCGACGCCTCGATCGCGCAGGCGCTGGCCAAGGGGGTCAACGTCGGCGACGTGGAGACGGCGGCGGAGCTGCTGCAGAACGCCCGCCAGGTCGTCATCGTGCCGGGCTACGGCATGGCCGTGGCCCAGGCCCAGCACCCCACCTGGCACCTGGTGCGGCTCTTGGAAGCCGCCGGCGCCCGGGTGCGGTTCGCCATCCACCCCGTCGCCGGGCGGCTGCCGGGTCACATGAACGTGCTGCTCGCCGAGGCCGACGTGCCCTACGATATGGTGTACGAGATGGACGAGATCAACCCCGACCTGCCCGAGACCGACGTCGTGCTGGTGCTCGGCGCCAACGATATCGTCAACCCCGACGCGCTCGACCAGCCCGGCTCGCCGATCTACGGGATGCCGATCCTCGAGGTGTTCCGCGCCCGCACGGTGATCGCCGTGAAGCGGAGCCTGAATCCGGGGTTCTCGGGCATCGACAACCCGCTCTATTACCGCGACAACACGATGATGGTGTTCGGCGACGCTCGGGCCGTCGTTGAGGAGATGGTCCGCGCGCTCAAGGGCGCGGCGGCGGGTGCCTGACCCGACGCTCTGGGCGGTGGCGGCCGCGATTCTGGTCGTGGCGGCGCTCTATGCCTCGGTAGGGCACGGCGGCGCGTCCGGATACATCGCCGTGATGGCGCTGGCGGGGATCGCGCCCGCGGTGCTCCGCCCCAGCGCGCTGGCCCTCAACGTGATCGTCTCGAGTCTGGCCGGGCTCCATTTCTGGCGCGCGGGGCACTTCCGCTGGCGGCTGCTCTGGCCGTTCGCGATCACGTCGATTCCCGCGGCCTTCCTCGGTGGCTGGCTGACCCTGCCGGATCCGGTCTACAAGCGGCTCGTCGGCGGCGTGCTGCTGGTGGCGGCCGGCTGGCTGTTCCGCACGGCGGCCCGGCCGCGCGACCAGGACGTGCATCCGCCGCCGGTCTGGGTGGCGGCCGGATTCGGCGTGGTGCTGGGGTTGCTGGCCGGATTGACGGGGGTGGGGGGCGGCATCTTCCTCAGCCCGTTGCTGCTGGCGGCGGGCTGGGCCGGCGCCCGTGAGACCGCCGCCGTTTCGGCAGTGTTCATCCTGGTCAATTCCCTCGCCGGCCTGGCGGCCCAGCCGGCGGCCCTCAGTAGTCTGCCCGCCGGGGTCGCGCTCTGGGCGGGGGCGGCGTTGACCGGCGGCGTGATTGGCGCCCGGCTCGGCAGTCGGCGCCTGGGCGGCACGGCTATCCGCCGCCTCCTGGCCGGAGTTCTCGTCCTCGCGGGAATCAAGTTCCTGTTTCTCATTTAGGGGGTCTGCTCCAGCCTGCCGCGCTTCTTATAGTTTAGATAACGACACTTGACAAGACGATTATGATCATTTACATTAAGCCACACATGCCGTCTTTTGAACCTTTTGCGGAGAGGGCTCATGGACGATTCATCGATCTCGGTGACCCGCCGGTATGGTGGGTATGTGCTGGCCGGAGCGGTGCTTTTGATGGGAGCGCTGTTCGGCGCCAACTGGCTGCTCGACACCCGGGACTTGAGCCCGAATCTGCGGATCGCGGTGGCTCTCGTTCCGGTCCTCGGGTTCGCCATCCTGATCGGGCTCGAGGTCCAGATCGTTCGCCACCTCGACGAATTCCAGCAACGGGTGCAGCTCGAGGCACTGGCGATGGCGTTCCCGGCGGCGGCGCTGCTGGGGTACGTGGTGGAGAGTCTGCAGAAGGCCGGGGTCGCCCAGGAGTGGACAGTGGGGCGCGTCTGGCCGCTCATGTTCCTGTTGTACGTCCCCGCCTACTTCCTCGCCCGTTGGCGGTACCGGTGAAGAGTCGGCTGCGGGTTCTGCGGGCTGAACGCGAATGGTCGCAGGCCGAATTGGCCGAGCGGTTGGGTGTCTCCCGCCAGAGCGTCAACGCCATCGAAACCGGCCGTTATGACCCCAGCCTCCCGCTCGCCTTTCGTCTGGCGCGGCTGTTCGACCTGCCGATCGAGGCCATTTTCGACCCCGGGGAGAGTGGTTGAACCTGCCCGCGGCCGGTGCAACGCGGGGGATTAGGCCGCTGGTCTAACCGAGCAGCGTGCCCGAGGCGCCGCCGTCGGAGCCGTCGGGCGTCGCGCCCGGCCCTCCGGACCCGGTCCCCGGCCGACGGTCGGTCGGCTCGAATCCCTGCGTGCCGCTGGTGTCGCTCTCGGCGGGCCGGCTGCGCGGCGCCTTTGGCGTCGCGGGACGACGCTTGGTGGCCGCCTTCTTCTTCGCGGCCTTTCGCGCCGGGGCCTTTCTGCGGGCCTTTTTCTTGGCCTTCTTCTTTGAGGACTTCTTCCCCTTCGCCACGTCACTCTCCTCACAGGAAATTCGCCGGCGCTGCTCCGAACTAGTTGGGCGGCCAAGCATACCAATCCCGGTTGGCTGCTGACAAGCGCGGCGTGTCTGAAATCCGACAGCCCTGACCGTCGGAGTATGCTTTAATAGTGCGGGGCCCCACCGTCGACCGAACCACCTGGGGAGGTGCACCGTGCTTGGACTGGGACTGGTCTTTCTGCTGGGCCTCGCGCTCGGCCTGCTGCCGTACTGGCCCTACAGTCGGGAATGGGGTTTTGCTCCGAGCGCGACCTGCGGGTTGGTGCTGATGGGCCTGATCGGTCTGCTACGGCTGGCGGTAGCCGTCTGACACGCTCGCGGGCTGCACGTCTACCCGCAACTCGACCCAGCCGTCCACCTGGTAGTACTCGACGCGGATGGCGTGACGGCCACCCGTCAGCGGCGCGGTGGCCACCAGCGATTCATGCGGCGTCCAGCGATCGATCACCAGCGCGCCGTCCACCCAGACGCGCACGCCATCGTCGCTGATCGTCTGCAGCTCGAACGCCCCGGGCGGCAACTCCACCGTGCTCTCGGCCGTCAGCGCCCACCGCTCGAGCGGCAGCCCCGGCAGCCGGGGGCGGTACCACATGTACTCGAGCCGGGGGGTCTCCAGCGCGAGCAGCGGCGCGGCGCGGAGCCGCGCGGCAAAGGCCTCCTCCATCGTCCGGGGGTCGCTCAGCGAGTCCCACGACACCACCCGCACCCGCCAGGTGATCGCGGGGACGAAGCGGCGATAGCCGAACGGCACGCGGGCGCCGGCGGGGAACGCCTCGCCGAACGGGGTCGTCACTGCGGCGCCGATGTACTCGAGCTCGAGCGCCCAGTCGGTCGCCGTCCCGGGCGGCAACGTGACTGTCACCACGCCCGGCACCGGGCCGGAATCCGCCGAGAGCGCCGTGACGCCCCGCAGGCTCGCCACTCGCCAGCGGCCTGGCGGCCCCAGTACCCGTAGCGGCAGGGGGCTGGCATCCCCGCGCCCCTCCGGCCACAGCTTGGGGGAGCGGAAGTCGTACGGTCCCCACCCATCCACGATGATGTGGCGCCGGCCCCGCCGGGCGCCCGGCGGCAGCAGCGGATCGATCGCGCCCGGCAGGGGCGGGGGGGCAAAGGAATCCACCAGGCCCGGTGCGTCATTGATCGTCATCGCGGGCGCGACGGCCTCGGCCGCTTGGCCTGGGATCATGCGGTCACCTGGGGGCCCGGGCGTCCACCACGCGTTGGTGCCGAACGCCGGCGCTGTCGTGGTCGAGTCGCGCACCGCCGGAGTCGTCCAGAGGATCGCGTTGCCGTCGAAGAGAAAATCGGACAGCGCCCCCGACAGGACGGCCAGCGTGTCGACGGCGAGGAACCGATTGCGCGTCACGCGGGCCGCGCCGGTGTCGTCGAGCCGCAGTGCGGTCCGTGACCCGTCGAACGCGTTGTCGTGAATCGCCACGTCGCGGCTGCGCGTATCGCGGTGCTGGGGATAGCCCCAGTCCGACGGCTCGATGGCGTTCCACCAGAGGCTGATCGCCGTGGTGTCACCCGCGAAGGTATTGTGCGCGATGACGTTGTCCTGGCCGTGCTCGATAGCGATACCGACCCGGTTACCGGCGAACCGATTGCCGATCACCCGCGAGCCGTAGCTGTAGCCGCCCCACAACCCGTGGGCCGACTCGTCGATCCGGTTGGCGACGAAGTTGTTCCGGCTGAAGGTGGCCTCCATCCCGTTCGTCGCGGCGTGGCTGAAGTCGTTGCCGAAGATGAGGTTGCCATTGGCACCGCCGGCGCCGGAGTCCATCGTCGTCTGACCGGCCCACAGGAACAGGCCGTCGCCGCCGTGGGTGACGGAGTTGTAGGCGATCACGTTCTCACCACTTTGTTCGTAGACGAGGATTCCGGCCGAGTCCTGGCCTCGATTGTAGAAGCCCTGGCTGTACCCCCGGATCGCCCAGTCCACGCGATTGTGCTGGATGCGGCTGCCGCTCGTCCGGTAGAGGCCGATGCCGAGCCCCGACAGGTGGGTGAAGGTGTTGTTCCAGATGGTGAGGCCGGTCGAGCGGGTGACGAGCAGGCCGTTCTGTCCCTGCACGATGGTAGTGTGGTCCACCCGCGCCGAATCACACGCCGCGAGGTAGATCCCGGCGCCGTAGCGGAGCCACTCGTCGGCGTCGTTTTTGTGGTAGGTGAGCCAGTCCACCAGGCTCTCCTGCTCGATCCCGCTCCAGAGCCGCGATCGCCAGTTGTAGCTGAAGTCGCCGCCGGTCACGCGCAGGCCCGGTGAGCCGCGGGCCAGCAGTCCCACCTTGAAGCCGTGGACGCGGGCGTTGGCGACGGTGACGTTGCGGCCGCCCTCGATCAGGATGCCGATGCCGGCGAAACGGTCAGGTGCCATTCCAGGCGCCGCGCCGACCAGCTCCGCCCCGGCGAAGTCCACCGTGATGTCGTCGCCCACGATGCGGATCGCCGCGGGGGAATCGCCCGCCGGCAGGACGTAGCGCCCGGGCTCGATGGTGGCCGAACGGGTGATGACGAGCCCCGGCGAGAGCGGCAGCGACTCCTGGCCATCAGCAGGTGCCGACGCGGCGGCCAGCAGGAGAAGCGACAGTAACGATCGGCCTGGCCCCATGGCCCGGAAAGGTAGCGATCGCCGCGCCGGTGGCCCCGGACCGCTTCAGGCGGAGATTCGCGCGCATCATGGAGTGGATACATCACCTGGTGGAGACGTTTCACGCCCTGCTGGCCTGGCTCGCCGGGTGGGTGATCGACGTCATCACTGCCACCGGCGGGTGGGGGGTGTTCATCCTGATGGCGCTGGAGAGCGCCAACATCCCCATCCCCTCCGAAGTCATCATGCCATTTGCCGGCTTCGTCGCCAGCCAGGGCGAGCTCAACCTCTGGTGGATCTCGGTGCTGGGAGGCCTGGGCAACACCGCGGGCTCCTGGCTGTCGTACGAGATCGGGCGCCGGGGCGGGCGGCCGTTCGTCGAGCGGTACGGCCGCTACTTCCTCGTCCGTCCCGCCGATCTCGAGATGGGTGACCGCTATTTCCAGCG
>JBHENR010000163.1:0-11385 GCA_046262555.1 Gemmatimonadota bacterium
TGAGGCGCGGCGTGGGGCGCGGCGCATCGCCATCAGCCTCTTCGCCGACGGTCTTGTAGGCATCGCAGCGGTAGCCCGCCAGGACCGCGGCTTCCGCCAGCGCCTGGGCGAGATCGCGGGTCTCCACCCCGGTCGCGGCCAGGTCTCCGCCACCGTGCAGGATCGTGTGGAAGCTGGTGATCTTGTGCTGCAGCAGCCGGCGGGTCGCCACGCCCATCGCCCGCCTGAGCGCCTCCAGGTCGCAGGTCGCGCGCGGCCCCAAACCCACGACGAGGACGCGCCGCGCCGGCAGCCGGCCGGCGGTGTGGAGCAGCGTGACTTCCTCCAGTCGGCCGGTGATCTCGCCCTCGGTGAGGAGCGCCGAGAGCTGCCCGTCCAACGCTTCATCCACCGCCCCGGTGGCGCCGCTGAGCGGCCCGGATGCCTGATAGCAGTTGACGACGAGGGCCGGGGTCTCGACCTCGGTGACGCTTCCCCTCGTGACGCGCAGCTCCATCCCGCCGCCTAGGGAGTGGCCGGTGGGGGGGCAGGTTCGGCGGCGCGACCTCCGGCCAGACTCAATTGCCCCTGCCGGAACGCCTCGAGAAAGTCGATCGGGACCGGAAAGATCGTGGTCGAATTGTTTTCGGCGGCGATTTCGACCAGCGTCTGGAGATAGCGAAGCTGCAACGCCTGCGGATGCTGGCCGATGATCGCCGCCGCCTGCGAGATCTTCTCCGCCGCCTGAAACTCGCCCTCCGCCACGATGATCTTGGCCCGCCGCTCGCGCTCGGCCTCGGCCTGCCGCGCCATCGCGCGCTGCATCTCCTGCGGCAGGTCGATCTGCTTCACCTCGACGATCGTCACCTTGACTCCCCACGCGTCGGTCTGCGTATCGAGGATCTCCTGCAGCCGCGCGTTGATCCGATCGCGCTCGGCGAGCAGCTCGTCGAGCTCGGCCTCGCCCAGCACCGAGCGCAGCGTGGTCTGCGCGAGCTGGCTCGTGGCATAGAGGTAATCCGTCACTTCGACGATCGCCTTGTTCGGATCGAAGACGCGGAAATAGACCACCGCATTCACTTTGATCGAGACGTTGTCCTTGGTGATCACGTCCTGCGGCGGCACGTCGAAAACGATCGTGCGCAGACTGATCTTCTGCATCCGGTCGATGAGCGGCACGAGCAGGATGAGGCCCGGTCCCTTGGAGGCCACCAGGCGGCCGAGCCGGAAGACGACGCCGCGCTCGTACTCCTTGAGGATGCGGACGGCGCTGCCGAGCAGGAACAGCCCGAAGATGATCCCCAGGACCAGCAGGGTGCCCAGCGCGATCATGCCGCCCCCGCTACCGAGGCGAGCGGCCGCAGAGCGTCGGGCCAGTCCTCCAGGGAGTCGAGCAGCAGGTCGGGACGGCAGGCGGCGAGAGCGTTCCGGCTGGGCGAGCCGGTCGCGACGGCGATCGCCATCGCCCCGGCGGCGCGGGCGCACTGGATGTCGGCGGGCGTGTCGCCCACCACCAGGACCGCGCCGCCGGCGAACCGCACCCCGGTCAGGGCGGCGGCCCGGTCGATCGCCACGGCCGGCAACCGATCCCGATCGGCATCGTCCGAGCCGAAGGCGCCCACCGCGAAGTGGTGCCACAGGCCGAAGTGGTCCAGCTTGCGGCGCGCGCCCGCCTCGATGTTGCCCGTCAGCAGGCCCAGGACGACGCGTGGGTCGGCGGCCAGCGCGGGAACCAGCTCCGCGACCCCGGGATAGAGACGGTGCCGCGTCTCCGTCGCCAGCTCGCGCGCCAGACCGGCGAGGTAATGGGCGAAAACCGCCTCCACCCGCGCGGCGATGTGGCCGTCCACGAACCCCGCCGCGCGCATCAGCTCGTAGACGATCTGGGGGTCGGTCTTGCCCGAGAAGTCGGCCTCCGCGGCCGCCCCCTCGGTGCCGAAGGCGTCCGCCAGCGCCCGGCGAAACGCCCGGCGCGGCGCACCGCCCGCGGACAGCAGCGTGCCGTCGATATCGAACAGGATGAGGCGATCCGGCGGCGGCACGAGGCGAAGGTAGCCGGCCGCTGGGGCCCCCACAAGCAGCCCGCCGTGGCGGAACGGTCCGCCGCGACCGACCTTTCGCGCCCACCGTCCGTCACCCCGACCCGGAGGAAAATGCGCATGCCCCCGCTCGCCGCCGGCGACCCGGCCCCCGACTTCGACCTCCCCTCCACCGAGGGCCGGAACATCCGCCTCGCCGACCTGCGCGGCCGGCCGGTGGTGCTGTTCTTCTATCCCAGGGACATGACCTCGGGCTGCACCGCGGAGGCGAGCGCCTTCGAGGCTGCGCTGGGGGACTTCTCCACCGCGGAAGCCGCCGTGCTCGGCATCTCCCGGGACTCGGTCGAGAGCCACCACGCGTTCCGGGCCAAGGAGGGGTTGACGTTCCCCCTCCTCTCCGACGCCGACGGCGATGTCTGTGAACGCTATGGCGTGTGGAAGAAAAAAATGACGGGGATGGGCATCGAGCGGACGACGTTCGTCATCGGCCCCGACGGACGGATCGCGCGGGTGTTCCCCAGGGTGAAGGTCGAGGGCCACGACCGCGAGGTGCTGGCGGCCGTTCAAGCCCTCTAGCGGCCGGTGGGCCGTGGCGGGATTGCGCTCCCCCGCGACTCCCCCTAAAGTGGCGCAGAGGCCCATGGAACCGTTCCCACAGGGAGGCGCACGTGTCCACGATCTCCGGATTCCTCGAATGGCTCATGACCCAGCCGGCACAGCACAAGAAATGGAAGGAAGACAAGGGCAGCAGGGCGAGCAACGACGCCAAGAAGGACGACGTCATCAGCCTGTGGGAGCAGCAGACGTGCTCCCGGCTCTCCGCTGACCAGCGGAAACTGATTCAGGACGGGGATCCGGTGGCGCTGCGGCAGGCGGTGATGTCGGAAGACGCGGCGGCGGGATCGACCGGTTGCAGTCGGCTGTCGGGGTCCCTGCTGGCCCAGGGGAGCGGGCCCTACGTCTATTGTTGGCCGTAAGGCACACCCCGGGCGGATCGCTGACGGTCGTCGGCACGGGGATCGAGCTCGGCGCGCACCTGACGGCCGAAACGCGGGCCCATCTCGAGGCGGCTGACAAGCTGCTCTACCTCGTCACGGACCCGGTGTCGGCCGGCGTCCTCGTCAGCCTGAATCCCACCGCCGAGTCGCTGGATCGTTTCTACGGTCTCCACATCCCCCGCCGCGAAACCTACGCCGCAATCGTCGAGGAGATCCTTGCCTGGGTGCGGCGGGGCGCCGCGGTCTGCGCCGCGTTCTACGGCCACCCCGGCGTCTTCGTCTGGCCGTCGCATGAGGCCATCGCCCGCGCGCGCCAGGAAGGGTACCCGGCGCGGATGCTGCCGGCGATCTCGGCGGAGGATTGCCTCTTCGCCGATCTCGGGCTCGATCCGGCCCGGTGCGGCTGTCAGAGCTTCGAGGCGACCGACTTCGTCGCCAGCGGCCGCCGGTTCGATCCGACCGCGCTGCTGCTGCTATGGCAGGTGGGAGGCATCGGGAAAACGGACAGCGACTACTCCGCCCCGGAACGGGGGCTGACGGACCTGGTGGCGATTCTCGCCCGCCACTACCCGGCCGATCACGAGGTGATTCTCTACTGCGCCGCCTCACTGCCGGTGTGCGAGGCGGTCCTCACGCGGCTGCCGCTGGAGCGCCTGCCGACGACCGGCTTTGACCCGCTGGCGACCCTGGTGGTGCCCCCCCTGCCCGGAAGCACCGGCAGGGGCTAACGCGCGGTCGTCAGCGTGCCGAGCCGCGCCTCGGCCTGTTCCAGGATCGGGCGCAGCGGCGGATCGCAGCCGGTCCACGCCGCGATGAAGCGGGCGTAGTGAAACGCGGCCTGGCGGCGATGGCCCTGGTCGGCGTGGTACTCCGCCAGGCGGAGATGGGCGATCGGGCGATAGGGGAGATCGTAGAGCCCGCCTTCCCCGAGGGTGCCGTACCAGGCGAGCGCCTCCTCGACGCGGCCGCGATCCCGCAGCAGCTCCGCCCGCACGAACCGTTCGTGGGCGTGCGACAGCACCGGCGACCGGAGCAGCGTCCGAATCGGCAGCGGGCTCGGCGCCGCCGGCAGCGCGGCGAGCGCCGCATCCGGGCGACCGGCCCGCCACTCCCCCAGCGCGCGCAGACTCTGCGCCAGGAACGCCCCCGCGACCGCCACCGGCGCATCGTCGGGCGGGCGCCGGGCCGCCTGTTCGATCGCGGTCGCGGCGGCGCTCCGGCCGCGCGCATCTTCCAGCCGATCCGCCAGCCGGCCGCGCAGATAGAGGCGGACGACCGGTTCCAGCGGGTCGAGGGCGGCGGGGCCGGATCGAGTCGATGCGGATGATGCCTCGCCGGCGAGCTCGGCCTGCAGCGCCTTCAGCTTCGCCTCCGTCGTGGTGAAGAAGGGTACGGTCGCCGCCAGCACACGGAGGCCGAGCGCCCCCGTCGGGTCGACCCCGGCCAGGGCGGTGAAGTGGGCGTCAGCCACCTGCAGGCGCCCCTGCGCCAGCGCGAGGTGGCCGAGCATCATGTGCCCCAGGCCCTGCACCGGTTCGGACCGCGACGGCTCGGTCAGCAGCACGATCACGCGCTCCGCCGCCGGGGGCCTCGCATAGGTCGCCACTGTCGCGGCCGCCTGCAGCAGCGCCAGGTCCGTCCCCGCCCGCAATTCGTCGAGGGCGCGCTGTTGCGCGGCCGGTTGCGGCCCGAGAAAGGCGCGCGCGGCGCGCCAGACGATGGCGTGATCGCTGGCCGGGTCGAGCCGCCGATAGAGCGAGTCGAGAATGCCCGCGTCGCCGATGGTGGCGGCGACCTCCATCCGATGGTCCACATAGGCGCTGTTGTCTGGATCGAGCGCGAGCGCCCGGTCGAACGGGCCGATCGCCTCGGCCGCCGACCGGCCGCGAAAGGCGTTGAAGTGGAGCAGCACGTCACCGTAGTGGAACCACGCCTCCACGTCGTCGGGATTCGCCTCGAGATGCGGCCGCAGCAACGCCTCGGCGTCCTGGAAGCGCGACGTCAGCAGCGCCGCCTGCGCATCCACCAGCCGGCGGTCCGCCCGCGCCAGCCGCGCGCCGTGGCGGACCGCGTTGGCGATGGCGGCGTCCATCACCGGTTGCTCGCCAGTCCACGAGGCGGCGACGGCCAGCCGGTAGTGGGCCAGCGCGAAGAGGCTGTCCACCGCGACCGCCAGTTGGAACGCCTGCGCCGCCCGTTGATACCGTCCGCCGCGGTACTCGCGCTCGCCCTCGAGATACGCCTTGAGCGCCGCCAGGGAATCGGTGGTCAGCGCGGCAAGTCCGGCAAGGCGGGTGCCCGATCCCTCGCTCCGCGCTGCGAGGAGGCGGCCGGTCAGATCATCCACCAGCCCCATCAACGCGTTCGCGTCGCCTTCGACATTGACTTTTGTGAGCGGGATTCCGGGCCGCGCGGTGTCGTACAGCGTGGCGTCGAGGTGCAGCCGCTCGCCCAGCACCACCACATTGCCGAGGACGTAAAGGGCTGCGCCGAAGCGGCGCGCCACCGCGCTGCCGCGCTCGATGTCGAAGGGGGCGGCCGAATCGTCACCCACGTGCTGCAGCAGGGCGTGGGGATCGACGCTGCGCAGCGTAGCGGCGTCGTCCAGCTTGGTGCCGAGCAGGGTGACCATGCCGGCGCCCAGATACGCGTACGCCTCGTCCCCGCGGACGGTGAAAGGGAGCACCGCCACGGCGGTCCGGGAGATGGGCGGGGGGTCGGGGGCCAGGCGCTGCCAGGCCCCCCAGGCCACGAGTCCAAGCCCGGCCAGACCGAGGCCGGCGACGACGCCCCGACGCAGCCACGATCGCGTACGCGCCTCCTTCCCGGCCTCCGGAGCGCGCTCGAAAATCCACGCCAGGGCCACCGCGATGGGAAACCCGGCGAGCGCGGCGACGACGACGGCGGTGAGCGCCCAGCCGGGCAGGTGAAGCGGCGCGAACGTGGAATTGGCGACCTGCACCGCCGCCCACGCGCTGACGGCGTAGACGGCCGCGACCCGGAAGACGCGGCGCCGGCGCAGGCCGGCCAGCGATCCGAGCGGCGAGCGGCGGGCCTCGGGCGGCGCATCCCCCTGCACCTCGACCGCGTAGATCGCGACGCTGTCGAGTTCCCCCAGCGCGCGCGCGCCCAGGGGGGTGAAGGAAAACTCCCGCCGCCGGCGGAGCTGCCGCCAGACATCCTCGCTGACGATGATCTGCCCGGGCACGGCAGCGGCCCGGAGGTGGGCGGCGATGTTGATCCCGTCGCCGTAGAGGGCGCCGTCCGCGCCGCTCGCCACTTCGCCGACGTGAATGCCGATCCGGAGGGCGCGAGGCGATGCGCTGGTGAGGGCCTGGGCCGAGCAGACGGCCGCGTGGGTGCTGGAGAACTCCGCCAGCGTGGCGTCGCCGATAACGTGGGCGACCCGGCCCCCGTACCGTTCGACGATCTCACGGCAGAGAGCGTGAAACCGTTGCACGAGGCTGAGCGCCTCGGCCTCGCCGGGCTCGGCGTCGACGCTGAAACCCGCGATATCCGCGAACCAGACCGCCGCGAGCCGATGACGCAACGATTCCAGCGGCGGATCGATCAGCAGCGCCTACGCGCTGAAGGACTCTCCGCAGCCACAGGTGGATTTGGCATTGGGATTTCCGATCTTGAAACCGGCGCCGTTCAAGCCGTCCACGAAATCCACATTGGCTCCCTGCAGATAGGGGGCGCTGAAACGGTCGACCAGAAAGCGCACCCCGTCGTACTCGAGGACGGTATCGCTCTCCTTCTGATCGTCGAACCCCATGGCGTAGGAAAACCCATGGCAGCCGCCGCCCACGACCCGCACCCGCAGCCCCTTGTCGACCAGGTTTTCGCGATCCCGCAGCTCCCGGATCTTGGCGGTCGCGGCGGGTGTCGCCACGAGGAGGTCCTGCTCCAGCACGTCGGTCATCACACGGTCCTTCCCGGTATGAATGTGGAACCCCTGGGGGCTCGCCCGTGGTTCTGGCAAGCCGCGTTCCGACATGATGTTACCCAGATCACGGGGGGCTGTCAATGCGGCCCGCGCGGCCGGGCATGCACCAGCTATCCCCAGCCCGTCCCCACTCTGGCGGCGCTTTCCCCCGGTCAATCCACCGGATATAGTACATAATGTGGACAATTCCACAGCATATGGTACTTTTTTCTTGACACGCCCGGACGTGTCTGATACACTGGCCACGCCCTCATCCGATCACCGAATCCTGGCAGACGGGCCCGCGAACGGGGCCCACCCCGGGCCTCGGGCATCCGATTACGCAGGCGATGTTTTACCGGAGCTGACGGCCCTCCCCGCGGCTTCCGAGTCGCTTTGTCTCGGCCCTGCCAAGGTCCCGACTGGCCGTCCCCGGCCGCCGCCTGCGTTGGATTCATCGGGATTACGTCCAGCCGCTCCGCCTCAGCAGGAAGGACCGCTCCATGGCTGACACCCCGTACGCCCAGTACCTGACGTTCCTGACCGAACCCGATGCCGCCGAGATCCTCGAACGCGCCCGCCGCACCGAGACCTACTACCCCGACCAGCTCGCCGCCGACGTGCTCCGCAGCAAGTACCTCGCCCCGGGCGAGGACGGACCGCTCGAGCTGTGGGAACGCGTCGCCCGCGCGCTGGCCTCGGTGGAGGAGGACCCGGCCTACTGGTTCGAGGAGTTCTTCGACATCCTGTTCGACTTCAAGTTCGTCCCCGGCGGCCGCGTCATGCACGGCGCCGGCCGCGAGGACGCGCGGCGCCGGCCGACGCTCTCGAACTGCTACGTGATCCCCATCACCGAGGACAGCCTCGACGGGATCTACCAGTGCCTGTATGAGAGCGCGATGGTGTACCGCACCGGCGGCGGGGTGGGGACCGACCTCTCCATCCTGCGGCCCAAGGGCGCCCCCGTCAACGCCACCGTGGCGGGCTCGCCGGGCTCGACCTCGTTCATGAACCTGTTGTCGGAATCCACCAACACCGTCAGCCAGGCGGGACGCCGCGGCGCGCTGATGCTGACGATGCGGGTGGACCATCCCGACATCGAGAACTTCATCACCATCAAGAACGATCACACCCGGCGCAAGGTGCAGCATGCCAACGTGTCGTGTCTCATCACCCACGAATTCATGGACGCCGTGATGAACGACACCGACTTCGAGCTGCGCTGGGGGGGCACCGTCTTCAAGACGCTGCGGGCGCGGGAGCTGTGGACGCGCATCATCGAGAATGCCCACGCCTCGGCCGAGCCGGGCATCATCTTCTGGGACACGATGCGCGAGCACCACAATGTCGAGTACGCCAATCCGCTGGTGTCGACCAATCCGTGCGTGACGGGTGACACGCTGGTCTATACGGCGGATGGGCTGCGGCCGATCGCGGAGCTCGCCGCGGCGGGCGACCCGCTCACGGTGGCCATCGACGGCCGCTTCGGCGCGGGCGGCTTCGCGCCGGCGTCGGCCCCCTTCGCCTCGGGCGTGAAGCCGGTCTACCGGCTCTCGACCGAGGAAGGGTTTGAAATCCGGTTGACGAAGGATCATCGGTTGATGACACCGCGCGGTTGGGTTGCGGCCAAAGATTTGAAGCCCGGCGAAGCGATCCATGTCCTCGACCACAAGGGCGGCTTCGGCATCGAGGGCACCACGGCCGAGGGCCGGGTGCTCGGCTGGCTGATCGCCGACGGTCACATCACCGGCGAATCCGGCCACGGGGCGGTGCTCGGCTTCTGGGGTGAGGACCGGGAACTGGCGGACGAGTTCGCCGCGGATGTGAATCAGGTCCTGGGGCAGGATCCCGAGTCGGCCCGCTATCCGGTGGGGGTGGTCGACGTGCCGAGCCGCAACCTGGCGGCGGTGAGCTCGACCCGCCTGCGCGAGCAGCTCGCCACGACCCACGGCATCACGGCCGACAACAAGCTCGACGGCCTGCCGCGCACGGCGCTCCGCGCGTCGGAGGGTTTCCAGCGGGGCCTGCTCCAGAGCCTCTTCACCGCGGATGGGCACGTCAGCGGGCACGCTCCAACGGGCGTCTCCGTTCGCCTGACTTCGATATCCTTGCCGCTCCTTCAGGATGTGCAACGAGCGTTGTTGAATTTCGGTGTTTTCTCGCGGATCTACGCGAATCGTCACCCGATACGAGAGCAACGGTTTGGAGAGGGCATCTACACATGTCAGCCGGATCACGACTTGGTGATCGGCCGCCCGCATCTCGGAACATTCATGAGCGAGATCGGATTCCTGAGCACGACGAAACGCAACACCCTCTTGAACCGACTCTGCGAGTATCAGGACAAGCCGGTGCGCAAACGCAAGTTCGTCGCGCGGTTCGAGAAACTTGAATATGACACAAAGGAAGTTGTATTCGACGTTACGGAATATGTCTGTAACTCGTTTGTGGCCAATGGTTTAGTGGCTCACAATTGTGGAGAGCAGCCGTTAGCGGGCTACACCGCCTGCAACCTCGGCAGCATCAACCTGTCGCGATTCGTCACTGCGGCCGGTGAGATGGATTACGTCGAGCTCGCCGAGGTGGCGCGCACGGCGACGCGGTTCCTCGACAACGTCATCGACTACAACATGGAGGCCCACGCGCTGCCCAAGATCCGCGACGCGGTCGCGTCCGACCGGCGGATCGGGCTGGGGATCACCGGCCTGGCCGACGCGTTGGTCCAGATGCGGATCCGCTACGATTCCGACGAGGCGCTCCAGACGGTCGACCGGGTGATGGAGACGATCTGCCGGTCGTCGTATCAGATGACGATCGACCTGGCGCGCGAGAAGGGCGCGTTTCCGCTGTTCTCCTGGGACGGCATCTCCCAGTCGCGCTTCATTCAGCAGCTCCCCGCTGAGCTGCAGGAGCAGATCAAGCAGTACGGCATGCGCAACGCCACCGTGCTGACGGTTCCCCCGGTGGGCACGGGCTCGATCGTGGCGCAGTCCTCGAGCGGGGTGGAGCCGATCTTCTGCACCAGCTACCGGCGGCGGGTCAAGCAGGCGGACGGCGAATCGTTCGCGGAGTACGTCGTCTATCACCCACTCATCCAGCAGCTGTGGGGCGACGACGAGGAGCTGCCCGATTTCGTCGTCACGTCGCATGACATCGATCCCTACTTCCGGGTGCGGATGCAGGGGACGATTCAGCGCTGGGTGGACTCCTCCATCTCGTCCACTGTCAACCTGCCCACCGAGGTCTCGGTCGAGACGGTGGCCGACATCTACGTGACGGCCTACAAGGCCGGACTCAAGGGGATCACGGTGTACCGCGAGGGCAGCCGCGAGGGGATCCTGGTCACCGATCGGGAGACGACCGCCGCCGCGGCCCGCGCGACGGAAGCCGCGCAGGCCTCGGAAGCTCCGCTGGCGGCCGAGGCGCCGCTGCCGGCCGAGGCGCCGAACGGCAACGGTCACGAGCCGACTCGACTCAAGCCCCGGCCCCGGCCGGCGATCACCCACGGCGTCACCGAACGGATCCGGACCGGCGATGGCAATCTGTACGTCACCATCAACGAGGACGACGCCGGCATGTGCGAGGTGTTCGCCTCGCTCGGCAAGGCGGGGGGCTCGGCCGCGGCTCAGTCCGAGGCGATGTGCCGCCTGATCTCGCTGGGGCTTCGCTCCGGGCTCGATCCGCAGTCGATCGTGCGCGAGCTCAAGGGGATCAGCGGGCCCAATCCGGTGTGGGACAACGGCGAGCTCATTCTCTCCGCGCCGGATGCCATCGGGCGCGCGCTCGAGCGGTGCCTCGACCGCCGGGGCGAGTCGATGTCCGACGGCCGTTCGGCGGCCGTCGCCACCGCAACCGGCGGCAGCGCTCGCGCGGAGGACGTGATCCGGGCCGCGGCGGAGAGCGAGAGCTTTCAGGGACCGGGGGCGATGCCGGCGCGACCGATGAGCTCGTGTCCCGAATGCGGCTATTCGATGGTGCACGAAGGCGGCTGCCTGCGCTGCATGAACTGCGGCTGGACGCGGTGCTGAGTCGGCACCGTC
The DNA here is from genome assembly GCA_046262555.1 of Gemmatimonadota bacterium. Lineage (GTDB taxonomy): Bacteria > Gemmatimonadota > Gemmatimonadetes > JACCXV01 > JAHWKZ01 > JBHENR01. The sequence continues at coordinate 10,985 of JBHENR010000163.1, forward strand.
GAGCGGGGTCGGGGACTCGACCGGCCCGGCCTCGCTCTCGTCCAGGTGTTGCTTCCGTCAGGGGCCGGTGAACGAGGACCTGCACATGACGCGGTGGAACCGGCTCGCGGTCCGGCTCCAAGTGCCGGCCGCGACGGGGGTCTACCTGCTGGGCACGGGCAGCGGCCGGGCGCCCGAGAACGTGGTGCTGATCGGCAGCGCCCGGAACCTCCGGATCAAGCTGCTCGAGCTGCTCGAGGCCGAGCCGCTCCAGGCGCTGAGCGCGCGGGTGGTGCACTGGGTCGCCGGCCTGACCGACGAGCAGGCGCGCCTCGCCGAACGCCTTTTCATCCGGCGCTACAACCCGCCGCTGAACGCCGCCCCCACTTCGCGCTATTTCGATATCCTGACCGGGTAGGCTC
>JBHENR010000164.1:0-7072 GCA_046262555.1 Gemmatimonadota bacterium
CAGCGCATCGTCGCGCGCGACGTTTTCCAGCATCTCGATCGTCGAGCGGGCGCCCAGGGTGCGGCCGAAGACCGGGTCGAAGCCGCTGTCGCCCCCCGTGATCGCGCCCACGGCGTAGACGAGCCCCACCGTCCCCTCGACATCGCCCGGCGGGTCTGGCAGCTCCGCGGCGTAGTCCCGGACGTCCACGAAGGAGGCGTCCAGGTCGTCCGCGTCATCCATCGCGCCGGGTTCGACTCCGCGCGCGCGGGCTACGGCCAGCCGGCGGACGTCCGCCTCGTACCGCTGGCCGTCCACCAGCTGGAGCGCCTCGAGATCGCGCGCCAGATACACCCCCTGGTCGAGCGCGGCGGCGAACCGCGCCCGGTCCACCCGCCGCCCCGCCGTGGCCGCGTCGAGGAACCGCCCGTAGCGCTCCCCCAGGATGGCCCCCGTCACCTCGCGCTCGGCGTCGCTCATGTTGTCGCGACGGAGCATGTCGGCGGCGCTCTTGTAGGCGCCGATCGCCTCCACCTGCGGCTCGAGGCCCAGCTTCTCCAGGAGCGGCCGGATGAAGGGCGTCTCGGCCCGGAAGCCATTCAGGTCGAGCATCCCGTCGGGGAGCAGATAGATGCTGTCGGCGGCGGACGCGACGTAATAGCCGAGCTCGTCGGTCCAGGTGGTGAAGGCGTAGACGAACTTGCCGCGCGCGCGGAACGCCGCCAGCCGGGCGCGCAACTCCTCCGCCTTGGCCCAGCCATACCCCGGCGTGCCCACCCGCAGGTACACGCCGGCGACGCGGTCGTCGGTTGCGGCACGATCCAGCGCCAGAGCGAGGTCGAGCAACTCGTGCTGGGCACCCTCGAATTCGGCGCTGAAGAGGTCCGGCGCGGCGCGTTCGACCACCAGCCCGTCGAGCTCGATGACGAGGATGCCGGGGGCATCGAAATCCACCCGCCGCTCGAGACCCAGCGACGGCCCCAGCACCAGCGCCGCGATCACCACCAGCACGACGAGGGCGACGAAGACCGCGAGCAGGATGAGAATCAGCCGCTTCATGCCGCCAAGCATCGCGCCCCGGGATGCGGCGCGTCAAGCGGGGCGCTTGCGCTGCGGGCCGGCATTCGGACAGTTTCCGCCTTAGCCATTAACATCTTACACGGAGGGTCGCATGCCGCTCGTGCAACGGGTTGCGCAGATCTTCGGCTGGGGATTCGTCCTGATCGCAGCGTACGGTTTCGTCGTCTCGGGCTCGAGCATGGAGTCAGACCCCGAGCTGGCGCCCAAGATGCTTGGCCTCTTCCCCGTCAACGTGCTGCATAATCTTGTGCACCTCTCGCTGGGCGTGTGGGGCATCTTCGGCGCGCGGAGCTGGGGCGGGGCGCGCGCCTACTGTCTCGGCGCCGGTCTCGTCTATCTCGGGCTGATCGGTCTAGCCTATGTCGATCCCACGCTGTTCGGCCTGGTGCCGATCGGCGATGGTGACATTCTGCTGCACGTGGTGCTGGCGGCGCCGCTGCTGATCGCGGGCCTGGCGGCGAAGAGCGACGCGCCGGGGCGGCGCTAGGCAGCCAGCCCGGGTGTGGCGCAGGCGCGCGATAGGCGCTGGCGCGACGCTAGCAGGCCCACCCCGAACTGCGTATCGTCTCTCCGGTGACGCCCCCCCCTTCCTTCTGGACCCGCGTGCGGCAGGCCAAGTTGCTGCGCGTGCTGGCCGTCTACTTCGGCGCCGCGTGGATCGTCCTCCAAGTGACGTCCCTGTTCATCGACCGCCTCGGCGTGCCGGAGTGGTTCATGCCCGTCACGCTGGTGTTGATCCTGATCGGCCTGCTCGTGCTGGTGGCCACCGCCTGGGTGCAGTCCCATCCGCAGACCGCCCGGCGCGCGGCCGCGGAGGAGGTGCCGCAGAAGTGGGAGCTGGGGCTGGGCGAGCTGCGCGAGGAGGTCGGGCGGGGACACCTCCCCCACCTCACCTGGAGCCGGGCCATCGTGGGCGGGGGGATCGCGTTCCTGCTGCTGTTCGGCTTCGGCGGGCTCTACGTCGTGATCCAGGACCGCGGGAAGACGTTCACACCGGGCGACGCCATCGCCGAGGACGCCGCGCCGGGGATCGCGGTGCTGCCCTTCAGCGTGAACGGCCCGGGGCTCGAAATGTGGCGCGAGGGCGTCATCGACCTCGTCTCCACCAATCTCGACGGCGCCGCGGGCCTGCGGGCCATCAACAGCCGGACGGTGCTCGCTCGGTGGGGCGAACAGGTCCAGGGCGCGGCCACCCCCGACCTGGAGACCGCGCTCGAGGCCGCCCGCCAGACGGGCGCCCGCTACGCGCTCCTCGGCAGTGTCGTGGCGCTGGGCCGCGACATCCGGCTGACGGCCGACGTGTACGACGTCGCCAACGGCAATAACCTGGGCCAGGCCCAGGCTCAGGGCGCGCCCGATTCGGTCTACGCGCTGGTGGACCGCCTCTCCATCGCGGCGCTGCAGGTCATTCTCAAGGACACGCGCGAAGCGCTGCCGCGGGTGGACCTGGCCGGCTCCACCACCGTCTCTCTCGTCGCGCTCAAGGCGTTCCTCGAGGGCGAAGCGCTATTCCGGAAGTCCGACTTCGACGGCGCGATCCCCCACTACCAGCGGGCGGTGGAGGTGGATTCCACCTTTTCCCTGGCCGCCTATCGGCTGTCGAATTCCTACGGTTGGGCGGAGACCGTCTCCAGCGATCTCGCCGCGCAGTATGCCGAACAGGCCGCGCGGTTCGCCGGTCGGCTCCCCGAGCGGCAGGCCACGCTGGTCCGCGGGAATCAGGCGCTCGGGCGCGGGACGCTCGACGGGATTGAACTCCTCCGGCAGGCGGTGCGGAAGTACCCCGACGATCCCGAGGCCTGGTACTACCTGGCGGACACCTATGTGCATCTGGGCGACCAGGAGCTCGTCCCCCACGACGCAGCCAGGCAAGCGTTTGAGCGAGCGATCGCGCTCGATCCCCGTTTCTCGCCCTTTCACATTCATCCGATCCAGTATGCGATCGGCGAGGCCGACAGTACTCGCGCGGTCAGGCTGCTCGCGCGCTATAAGCGATTGGCCGGCGGAACGTTCTTCGAGCGCGGCCTGCAGCGCGCGGTCACGCTGGCGTGGGGAGGTCCGGCCGAACGCGCGGCGGTGCGCGCCACGCTCGACACGCTCAACACTCAGGAGCTGTGGTTCCTCAGCCGCCAGCTCCTGCATCCTCGCTTTTTGCCGCTGGCGACCGACCTGGCCGTCGCCCATCGCGCCCGTGGCGACGCGTCCGCAGGCATGGTACGGGACCTGGTTACAGCACAGGTAGCGCAGGGCCGGCTTCGTGAAGCCCTGGCCACCATCGAGGATCCGCTGCTGGATCCGGCATTCCGCGGCTCCACGCTCTACCTCCTCGAGGCCGACGGCCTCCCCGTGCCCCCCGAACAAATGACGCGCGCCGTCGCCGCGCTGGCCGCCGACACCTCGGCGACGGAGGGTGCGCTCGTGCTCGCGGCCGTCGCGGCGGACGCCGGGCAGTGGACGGAGTACGACCAGGCGCTCGCGCGGGCCCGAGTGGACGCCACCCGCCTGCGGGCGGCTGGCGACTCGGTCGGAGCGCGCTTCACCGAGGGGGTCGTCCGCGCGATCGAAGGGTATGGTGCCTGGCGGCGCGGGCGGCGCGACGAGGCGCTGACGCTCCTCGAAGTCGCGCGCCGCGAGGCGACGGGCCATGGCCCTCGATCAGGGGCCAACCATCTAATTCGCCGGTGGCTCGGCGACCTGCTGATCGAAATGGACCGGCCGCGAGAGGCCGTGCCGTACCTGCGCTCCCTGTCTGGATGGGTGGAGAACCCCTATGTGGTCTTCCGGCTCGGCCGCCTCTACGAGCGGCTGGGCGAGACGCAGAAGGCGCGCGAGGCGTACGAGACCTTCCTCCTCGGCTGGCGCCACGCCGACTACCAGCCCTGGGTCGTCGAGGCGCGCCGCGCGGTCGCCCGGCTCGGTTTCGCGCCGCGCGGGTGAGCGCGCCCCTTTCTCGGCTGCGCGGAGGCCGCCTCCTCCGCATTCTCGGCGTCTACCTGGCGGCGTCGTGGGCCCTGCTCCAGGTCGCTGACCTGTTCGTCGACAACTACGGCGTCCCGAAGTGGATCATGTGGGCGGCGCTGCTGCTCCTCCTCGTCGGCCTCGTCGTCCTGATCGCCACCGCCCTGGTCCAGTCCCGACCTGTCGTCACGGCGCGGGCAGACGCCGAGGTAGTGCCGCACGCCTGGGAGCTCGATGTCGGGGATCTCGGGCGTTCGCTCGCGCAAGGGCGGCTGCCGCATCTCACGTGGGCGCGTGCGATCCTCGGCGGCGCTGTGGCGTTTCTGCTGCTGTTTGGATTGGCGGGCCTGTGGGTGGTGATTCAGGACCGCGGACGGTCGTTTACACCCGGCGATGCCGTGGCCGAGGACATCGCCCCGGGTGTGGCCGTGCTCCCCTTTGAGGCGTCGGGACCCGGTCTCGAATCGTGGCGCGAGGGCGCCATCGACCTGATCTCCACCAACCTTGACGGCGCGGCCGGGCTGCGGGCGATCGACAGCCGCACGGTTCTGGCGAGGTGGTCCGAGACGGTGCCCGAGGGGACGCGCCCGGATCTCGAGACGGCGCTGGATGTCGCACGCGCAACCGGCGCGCAGTACGCCCTGCTCGGCAACGTCGTCGCCCTGGGCGCGTCGATCCGGCTGACCGCCGACGTCCACCGGGTTGACAACGGGCGGAAGCTCGGGACGGCGCAGGTGGAGGGGGCCGCCGATTCGGTCTATGCGCTGGTGGATCGGCTCTCGGTCGAGGCGCTCCGCGCCATCATCGGCGAACCGAGCGGCGAATTCCCCCGCGTCGAGCTGGCGCGCGCGACGACGACCTCATTGCCAGCCCTCCGCGCGTACCTGGAAGGCGAGGCCCTCTTCCGCCGGGCCGACTTCCTGCCCGCCCTTGACGCATTCCAGCGCGCGGTCGCGGCCGACTCCACCTTCGCCCTGGCCTGGCGCCGGCTGGGCGAATCGAACAGCTGGCTGCCGCCCGAGGAGAGGCTCGTCATCGACGCGTATCCGCCGGAACAGGCGGCGCGGTACGCCGATCGGCTGCCCGAGCGCGAGGCGATCGCGGTTCGCGCTTTTCTCGCGTTCAGCAGGGGCGCGGTCGCGCCCACGCTCGCGCCGCTCCGGTCGGCGACGCGCCGATTCCCGGACGACCCCGAGCTGTTGTTCCTGTTGAGTGAAATCTACGTCCACTTCGGGGATCAACTGCTGATCGATCCGGCCGAGACCGACCGGACGCTTCAGCGGGTCATCGCCCTCGATCCCGCCTTCGCCCCGTACTACCTGCACGCGATCGAGAGCGCGTTCCACCGCGCCGACAGCGCGCGGGTGCATGCGCTCCTGGCCAGGTATGAGGCGCTGGCCGGGGAGAACCGCGAGGCGCGGACGTACCGCCTCGCCGCCACCCTCGCTTGGGGCGCCCCCGCCGCGCGCGCGGCCGCGGCGGCGGCGCTCGACACCCTCTCGGCCGAGGCGCTGTCGGTCGTCGTGCTCCGCTCCCCGCTGTTCGGCGCGGAGCGATCCCTCGTCACCCGCGCGGCGCAGCGGGGTGGCCACCTGAACGCGGCCATCCGGGGCGAGCTCGCGGGGGGCCACCTCGAGCGCGCGCGCGCGCTGATTGCATCCGACTCCCTGCCGGCGAGGGGGGCGGCGATCCTGTATCAAGCCCGGACCTGGGGCCTGCCGATCGACGAGGAGTTGTTCCGGCGACAGCTCGCCGCCATGCCCGACAGCTTGTCCGCGGGCTGGTTTCTCGATGGAGCCCTGGCCGCCGAGGGGGGCGACCTCGCGCAGACCGCGCAGGTCGCGCGGAGGTTCTGGATGTTCGCCGACTCGCTGCGCACCGAGGGGGATTCCCTGCAGGCGGCGCAGATGCGGGGTCGCGCGCTCGCGATCGAGGGATACGCCCGGTCCCGGCAGGACCCCGAGGCCGGGCTCGCGTTGCTGCTCGAGGGCCAGCGCGCGTCCACGGGATGGCTGCTCATGGCCGAGACCAACGACGTGCAGCGCCTCTGGATCGCCCGCATCCTGCTCGATCTCGACCGCCCCGAGGAGGCCCTGCCGTGGCTCCTCTCTTTTCCCGTCTCGCATCCGTGGCTGCACTCCTATGCGCTGCTGGAGGCGGCCAAGGTGTACGAGCGGCTGGGGCGGCGCGACGAGGCGAAAACCAGCTATGAAACCGCGCTCGCCTACTGGCGGAACGGCGACGCCGGGATGCAGGCCAAGGTCGCGGAGGCGCGGGCGGGGTTGGCGCGGCTGGGATTCCGGCCGCGCGGCTGAACCCGTTCCCATTTATGCTGTTCCGTCCCCTCGCGCTTCTGTTCCTCGCGGCCTGCGCCCATCGCATCCCGATAAACCCGCCCCATGACCTCCTGATCGCTGGCGGCACGGTCGTCGATGGGATCGGCACGCCCGGCTTTGTGGCCGATGTCGCGGTGCGAGCCGACCGGATCGTTGCCGTGGGTCCGGGCCTGGGCCCGGCCCGCGACACGCTCGACGCGACCGGCCATGTCGTCGCGCCCGGGTTCATCGACATGCTCGGCCACTCCGAGTTCCGGCTGCTCGCCGACGGCCGCGCGATCTCCAAGATCACCCAGGGCATCACCACCGAGATCACGGGGGAAGTGTCGAGCGTGGTCCCGGTCAGCGACGCCACCCGGGCTGAGCGGGCGTCAGAGATCGCGCCCTGGGACCTCACCATCGACTGGCGGGACCTCGCCGGCTATTTCGCCCGGCTCGAGCGGCAGGGCACGGCGATCAACCTCGGCACTTGGGTCGGGCTGTCCACGCTCCGCGTCTACGGTGTCGGCGACGCGGACCGGCCGCCGACGGAACACGAGATGGCGCGGATGGAGTCCGCGCTCGCCACCGCGATGGAGCAGGGCGCCTTCGGGCTGTCATCCGGTCTCATTTACGCGCCCGGGCGGTTCGCCGCGACCGACGAGATCGTCGCTCTCTCGCGCGTCGCCGCCCGTGACGGCGGGATCTACGCCAGCCATATGCGGAGCGAGGGCGACCGG
>JBHENR010000165.1:0-19004 GCA_046262555.1 Gemmatimonadota bacterium
ATCCAGGAAGGGACGCGCCATCCGCAGCAGCGCGTCCGATTCGATCAGCGTGTCGGCGTCAACTGCGCAGACCAGGTCCCCCCTCGCCACGTTGAGACCGGCGTTGAGCGCATCGGCCTTCCCGCCGTTGACCTTGTCCACCACCACCAGGGGAATCGCATCGCGCGACTGATAGATCGCGCGGATGGGCTCCGTCGTCAGCGTGCCGAGGGCCGCCCGGTTCGATCGATACAGGTGGAAAGCGGCGATCAGCCGCGGCAGCGTCTCATCGTCGGACCCATCGTTGATGACCACCACCTCGTAATTCGGATACCGCAGCGTGAGCAGGGCGCGGACGCTGTTCAGGATCGTCTCAGCCTCGTTGAAGGCGGGCGCCAGCACCGAAACGCGCGGCACGAGGGGCGACTTGAACAGCGCCTCCCGCTCGGTGCGCAACAGCCGTCCGTGATAGTGCTGCAGCGCGAAGAAGCCGAGGACCATCATCAGGAAGTACAGCAGGCTGATCACCACCATGTAGCCGATGATGGCGGTCATCAGCGCGCCGAAGACCGTGTGCAGGAGTCCGGCCGGCCACATCACACGCGCGCCAGGTGCAGTCGATTCGATTTGACCCGCTCGAGCGCCTCGAGGGCCGCGGCGGAGGCGGGCGGCCGGGCCCGGCGGACCTCGGCCTCGAGCCGCGTCCATCCGGCCGGACCCAGCTCGGCCAGTCCATGGGCCGCGGCGACTACCGTCCGGCCATCGCCGGCCTGGAGCAGCTGCGCGAGCGCGGGCACGGCGCTGGCGAAGCCCAGCCGCCCGGCCACAGCCGCCGCGGCCACCTGGACCTCGATGGCGTCGTCCGCCAGGCCGGCGAGCGCTTCCCCCTCCGCGCCCGCATCCCCGGAAACATAGGGGAGCACGCGCAACGCGCGGGCGCGAATCTCCGCCCGCGGATGGCGCAGCAGCGTGGCCACCGCCGGAACCGGCATACTCTTCTGCCAGGCCTCCATCATCTCGAGCGTCACCTGCACCCGGTCGGGTTCGGCTGAGGCGAGGGCGCGCGGGATCGCCTGCTCGCTGAGATGGACGGCGTGAACCCGCAGATCTTCGACGAGGACCGCGCGCACGAGCAGCGTGTCGGTGGTGGCAAAGTGAAAGACCCGTTCGATGTCCCCGATCGCCTCCGATCGCAGCAATCCCCGAGCGGCCTCGATGCGCACGGAATTCTCGCGGTCGCCCAGGGCGTCTCGCAGAGCGCCGTTGCCGCGCTCCCCCGCCAGCCGGCTCAACCGGCTGAGCGCGAGGCGCCGGGACTCAGTGCGCACCGCCTGCGCCTGCCGGGTCCATCGCTGGATGAGTCCGAGGTCGGCGATCAGCGCGGAGAGTCGCTCCAGCTCGCTGCCGGAGATGGTGGCGAGGAAATCCTCCGCGCACCGTTCGACGGCGGTCGGAGACCGGGCGGCGAGCCGGCGCAGCGCGTCGCGCGCATCCCCCCCCGCCAGGTGGACAATGAGCCGTTCGCGGACGACCGGCAGGAGGCGGTGGATCCGTCGCTCGCGCAGGGTCCGGATCAGCTTGGCCGAAATCAATCCCGCCAGCAGCAAAACCACGACCACCGTCTGGACGAGCGCGAACGCGACGGCGAACGCCAATCCCGTGGCGGGAATGGTTTCGGCCAGCAGGGTCGACTCCACCATCCAGACGAGGAGGGAATAGACGGCCACGACCAGGAGGGTCTGGCGCCAGATCAGCGCCTGGATCGAGCGCCGGGGGGCTCCCGCGCGGCGGTCGGGCAGCCGAACCGGGCGGCCGCTCCGCCGCCGGGCCCCGCCGTCCGGGTTCACCGCGTCCTGCCAGCTGTGCGCCGCACCTCGGCGGCCCGATGGAATCCGACGAAAAGGCGCCCGGCGACGACGTGGCCCCATCTGATCTCGGGGGAGGTCTCAGGGCACACGTACGCGAGGCCGCGGACGCCTTTCGTCGAACTCATGAGGCAGGGACCAGCCGGCGCAATCGCGCCAGGAGCTCCAGCGGGTTGAACGGTTTCACGACGTAGTCGGCGGCCCCCAGCTCGAACCCGCGGATGATGTCGGTCTCCTGCTGACGGGCGGTGAGCAGGATGACGGGAACGGACCGTGACCGCCGATCGCTCTTGAGCGCCGCCAGGACGTCGAATCCGTCGCGATGCGGCATGTTGACATCGATGATCAACGCCTGCGGACGCAGCCGGCGGGCCATCTCGAGCGCCTCGTGCCCGTCCTCCGCGAGATGACAGCGGTAGCCGGAGTTGCGCAGCGTGGCGGCGACGAGCGCCGTAATGGTGGGGTCGTCGTCGGCCAGCACGAGTTCGGGTCCACCGGCTCCGAACGCGGACGGCCGCCACGCCGGCCGTTCCGCCACGCTATGGAGCGCGAGGTAAGCGCGCAACCGCAGCGCGGCCGGCTCCCACGGGGTGAGCAGCAGTTGCTGCTGACCGAGAGCGGGCATGGCGCGCGAGATCACGTCCACGTCGCCCACCAGCAGGGTCGGCGCATCCAATCGTCCGAGCACCTCCGGCTCGAGCCACGGCGCGAGCGCCGGCTCGTAGGCGACGTGCAACACTATCAGGTCGGCTTCCTCGAGCTCCGCCGGCGGCGTCCGGCCCTCGGGCCAGGCGACGGCGACGGAACGCGCCCGGGCGCTGCGCAGATCCTTCTCCAGCGCCGCCGCGTACGCCGGGCCGAATCCCACCAGCGCCACCTGGCGCCCGAAGAGGCCCTGCAGGATGCGGTCGGGGATGGGCGCGCCGCCCGGGGTTCCCGGCGGGGTGGCGCGCGCCTCCCCGCCCGCCGGCTCGGGATGGTATCCCCCGCTGTTCGCGCGGACCTCACCGCTGGTGAAGACGTGGCGGATGGCGGCAACCGCCGCCCGGGCGCCCTCCCGGTCGCCGCGCTTGAGCCGCGCTTCGATCTCTGCCGCGCCGTCGCTGATCTGGGGGAAACCGAGAGTCCCGCCACGCCCATTCCAGCCATGGACGATGCGTCGCGAGGCCTCCAGATCGGCGCCGGTGGCGAGATCCGCCAACAGCCGGTCGGCCTCCTGCCGGCCTTCGATCAGAAACCGTTCCCGCAACGCGCCGAGAACGTTCCCACCCCCCGCCGCCGGAATATGCCCGTTCAAGCTGGCGAGCAGGGCATCCACCACCTGGGCGAACCCCGGCAGGCGCGCGATGCAGGCATCGGCGCCCACCTGCGCCGCGCGCAGGCGATCGGCCTCACTGACTTCATGGCCCGACAGCAGCACCACCGGCAACTCCGTGAGCTTCGGGTCCTCGCGGATCGATCGGCAGAGCGCGAAGCCGTCCATGCCCGGAACGCGCAGGTCGGTCAGCAGGGCATCGCAGGGCTCGCGACCGATGTGACGCAGGGCGGCGTCGGCGGTGGCCACCGCCGTCACCTCGAACCCCAACTCGCGGAGATAATGGCTGAGCAGCGCCCGTTGCAGCGCGCTCTCGTCGACCAGCGTCAACTCCCGCCCGGCACCCGGTCCCAGCTCGCGACGCGTCGGCATGGCGCTAGCCCACCAGCTCGACGACCGCGCCGGCCAGCGCCAGCGGATCGAACGGTTTGGCGAGGACACCGCGCGCGCCCAGCGCCAGCAGGCGATCGCGGGCGGCGCCGTCGGCGGCGCCGGTCAGGAAGACCACCGGCACACTGGCCAGCGACGGCTCGGCCTTGAGCTGGGCGTAGAACGCCGGCCCATCGAGGTCCGGCAGCTGGACGTCGAGCAGGATCGCGCCCGGCCGCTGCCGGCGCGCTTCGGCCAGGGCGTCGGCGGCGGCGGCGGCGCAGACCACGTCATACCCGGCCTGGTGCGACAGGGCGAAGGCGACCACGTGCTGAATTTCCGGATCATCGTCCACTAGCAGAATCCTCATGGCTTCTTGAGCAACCGGTGCACGCGCGCCAGCAACTCGGTCGGAGAAAACGGCTTGACGACGTAGTCGTCGGCGCCCATCGCGAGTCCCCGTACGACGTCCTCTTCACTGCCCATCACCGTGAGGACGATGATCGGGGTCTGCGCCAGCGCCCGCCGCTGGCGCATCCGGCCGAGCAGCTCGAACCCGTCCATCTGCGGCAGCAGCACGTCCAGGATGACGAGCGCGAGCTCGGGATCATGGCCGTTGGCGCCGATCGCCTCGAGGACCGCTTCGCCATCGGCGTAATGCAGCACCTCGAACCCTTCCTGGGTCAGGCGGTGACGGATCAGCGTGGCAACGAGATCATCGTCCTCGGCGATCAGAATCCGCTTCCGCGGGCGCGGGACGTCGGACGTCTCCGACAGGATGCGGTCGCGGCCCGAAGACTTGGCGAGGTACAGGAAGTAGTCGGCCCGGGCCACGGCTTCGTCCACGCTGTCCCGTTCGCCGACCGGCGCGACCCCGGCGGAAAAGGTGAGCGTGAAGGGCTGGCCATCCACCGTGAACTGCTCCTCGCGGAACCGGCGGCGCGCATTCTCGAGGGCGCGCAGGGCGCCTTCGGTATCGGTATTGGGAAACAGCACGACGAACTCCTCCCCGCCCCAGCGGGCGAGCAGGTCGGACTGCCGCAGCGACCGGTTGATCACCATCGCCGCCCGGCGCAGGACTTCGTCGCCCATGGCGTGGCCGTGGGCGTCGTTCACCCGCTTGAAGTAATCCAGATCGAGGAAACCGATCGCGAGCGGCGACTGCTGGCGGCCACTCAGCGCCGCGGCCCGCTGGAACGCCTCGTGGAAGGCGGCCCGGTTGGGCAGCTCGGTCAGCGGGTCGCGCCGCGCGTCCTGGGCGATCTCGGCGGCCCGCTGCAGCTTGGCCCCCACCGCGGTGGCGAAGGCTTCTGGTTCGAACGGCTTCTCGAAGAACTCATCCGCCCCCAGGGCGAAGCACTCGCTCTTGGCCAGCGACCCTCCCTTGACGGTGAGGACGATGACCGGAAGCCCCGCGGTCGCCGGCCGCTCGCGCAGCCGGATCAGGAGATTGCGGCCATCGGTGTCCGGCAAGACGAGGTCGAGCACGACCAGGGCGATCTTCTCGCGGGCGAGCACCTGCTCGGCTTCCTCGGCGGTGGTGGCGACGAAGATCTCGCGGTTCTTGCTGGCCAGGTGCCACTTGAGGAGAAAGGCGATTTCCGGATCGTCGTCGATCAAGAGGATCCCCATCTTGTCAGGTTCACCCCGCGCGGCGACGTCGCGCAGCGTGGTCAGCAATCCGTCGAGCCGGGCCAGCAGGTCGGGTTCGCTGGACTCTTCCACCGACGCGGCGGATTCGGTGATTCGCGGAAAGCCGTAGGTCCCGCCCGAGCCGCGGAGCGAGTGGGCGATGCGGCGGATCGTCCCGCGCGCCTCGCTGGAGCCCTCGCGCAGGGCCGTCGCGGCCGCCTCGAGGGCGTCCACGCGCGCGGCCAGCTGTTCGCGGTACCAGCTTTTCAGCTCTTCCATGGGGGAACCCGCCACCCTTTCCGCAATTCGCCCCTGACCCCGGAGGCCGTGGAATCCCCGAAGGGGCCCGGCATGCGGAGCTGGGCGTCACGGTGCGTCAGACGAATCCCGCGCCCGGCTGTCGGGGGCGGGGTGCTGAGCAGGTTGTAGGGCAAGATTGGGGCCACTCAGGCCCCGGCGGGGGGCTGCAGCTGCACGGTGAAGGTCGAGCCCTCCCCGGGACGGCTCTCGGCGGTCAACCGGTAACCCAGCAGCCGGCAGAGCGAGCGCGAGATCGTGAGCCCCAGGCCGGTGCCGCCGAAGCTTCGGGCGCTCCCCGAATCGGCCTGCTGAAACGCCTCGAAGATGGGCTGCAGCTTCTCGGCCGGGATCCCGATGCCGGTATCGCTCACCTCGATGCGGGCGGGAACGCGCGTCTCCGGGTCGGCGACGACCCGCACGCGGACGGTCCCGTGGGCAGTGAACTTGACCGCGTTCCCCACCAGGTTCAGCAGCACCTGCTTGAGCTTGCCGGCGTCGGTGACGAGCGGCTCCAGGCTCGTCGGAACGTCCGCTTCCAGCGCCAGGTCCCGATCGGGGAGCTGGGCCCGGAACTGGTCGACGAGGTCGCGGATCATGGCGTCGAGGGGCACCGGGCCCAGGTGGAGCTCCATCTTGCCGGCTTCGACCTTGGAGAGATCGAGAATCTCGTTGATCAGGCTCAACAGGTGGAGGCCGTTGTCCCGGATGCGTTCGAGATACGTCCGCTGCTGTTGCTGGAGGCCAGGTCCGGCGCTCTTGCGGAGGATCGTCGCGAATCCGATGACGGAGTTCAGCGGCGTACGGAGCTCATGGCTCATGTTGGCGAGGAAATCGCTCTTGGCGCGCGTCGCGGCCTCGGCGGCTTCCTTGGCATGATACAACAGGGTCGCGCTCTCCTCGGCCTGGCGAAACGTGGAGTAGACGCTGATGAGGAGTCCGATGAGCACGCAGAGGTAGCTCGTCAGCTTGATCCAGTGCGCCGCCCCATAGAGCCCATCGAGCCCCACCGACTGCATCATGTACAGCATCTCGCCGGAGAACCCCAGGATGAGCGAGACCACGAGCCAGTGGTCGAAGGCATTGTCCCGCCAGTGCCCCTTCCAGAGGTAGCCGATGAGCGCCAGCAGGAACAGCGCCCCCGGCACGAGCTCCTGCGGCCGGGGCACCGGACCCGCCGGGAACGACACCTGGGGGACGGGAATCCGGGCCAGCCCCACCATGACGATGAGCGTGAGGAGCGCGGTGGTGAGGTAGACCACGCGCTCACCCAGCCGGCCGGCCTGGCCCAGCTGCCGCTCGCGCCGCCACCCGAGCCAGTTGAGTCCGAAGAACAGGGCCAGCAGGGTGCGGGAGCCGACCCAGCTCCAGGCGCTGAGCGCGGCGGGATCCCCGCTCATGCTGCCGGCCATCCCGGGCGCCGTGACGATTGCATGGTAGGCATCGAGAACGGCGGTGGCGAGAAAGCCGGTGCCGAGAAAGAGAAAGACGTTGTTCTTGCGGCTGTAGAAGCGGACGAGGGCGAGCACCCCGAGGAACAGCGCCAGCAGCGTGGCGAGCGCCTCGATGACGGTATGGAGATGGGGATCGACCAGCGTGGCGGTGCGCTGCCAGACCGGCATGCCGAGCGCAAGCGCTCCCAGCACCACGCCGTAGACCGCCACCCGCCGCGCGACGACCCGGCGCTGTGCCGGCACGAAGCCCCGCGCGGGAACGGGGGGAACGCCAGGAACCGCTGCGCCGCTCTCGGGGCCCGCTCCGCCGTTCACTCGAGCAGGCGCCGGATGGCGGCGAGCAGAATCTCCTCGTCGACGATCGGCTTGGACACGTAGTCGTCGAAGCCGGCCGCGAGATACGTTTCGCGATCCCCCGCCATCGCATGGGCGGTGAGGGCAATAGCCGGAATGGTCCGGAGCTCGGGATCGTCACGCATCCGGCGCAGAATTTCGGTGCCATCCATCTCGGGGAGCGAGATGTCGAGCAACACCAGATCCGGCCGCTGAAAGGGAAACGCCGCCAGCGCCAGCGGACCGCTCTCGTATTCCGCTACCGCGTAGCGATCGCCCAGAATCGCCTGGACCAGCAGGCGATTGTCGGCGTTTTCCTCGACGTACGCGATCGATTTCACGTGGTCGTTTCCTCTTCCAGTGAGGCCAGCCGGGCCGCGGCCGCCCGGAAGGCCGCCTCCACCTCGTCGCAGGCCGCAGGGATGGCGACGCGATTCCCCGCGTCCGCCAGGCTTTCCAGCCGACCGGCGGCGTCCAGCAGCGCTCCCGCTCCCAGGTTGCCCGCACTCGACTTCAAGGAATGTGCCGCGCGGCTGATCGCGCTCAGGTTACTGGCGCAGCGGCCCTGGCGGATCGCTTCCAGGCGGAGCGGAGCGTGTTCCAAAAACAGGTCCCGCATCTTCAGCAGCAGCGCCTCGCCCCCCAGCCGGCGGAGACGATTCAGCGCTTCCGGGTCGATCGGGTCGATCATCGCAGAGGGGCCGCGCCGCGCGACCTGGTGTGGGCGTAGGCACGGTGGCCGTAGGAGAGGTACGAGAGGCCGAGGAAGACGGCGGCCGCGACGATCAGGGGCGGGTACCAGGCCGGCCACCACAGAATATGTGCCAGCACCAGCGCGCCCAGCGTGAACGTGGCCAGCTTGCCGCTCCAGTTCGCCCCGAAGACGATTCTGTCGCGCCGGAAAAACAGCAGGCCCCCGATGATCAGCGCCGCGTCGCGAAAGAAGAGCGCCGCCACCAGCCAGAGGGGAAAATCCCGCGCCGCCGCCAGGTAGAGCACGATTCCGCCGAGGAGACCCTTGTCGGCCAGCGGGTCGACGACTTTTCCGGTGGGACTCATCCATCCCCGGGAGCGGGCGAGAAAGCCATCCAGCAGATCGGTGGCCATGGCGGCGACGAAGATCAGCGCGGCAATCAGGTCGCTCTCCGCGCCCGGCTGGTCGAGGTAATAGAGTATCGGCGCCAGCATCGCCAGCCGCACCAGCGACAGCGCATTCGGAACGGTCATCCAGCGCAGGCCGCCGGATACGACTTCGGTGGGCGAGGCGCGGAGCTCCGGGACGATCATGCGCGCCCCGCGAGCGCATCCGGCCGACCCGCGAGCAGGTCGGCGGCGTGGTGCCGGGAGGCTTCCCGCTCGGGGTCGCCCCCAAGCAGCCGGCTCACCTCGCGCACCCGCTCGTCCCCCGCGACCTCGCGCACCGTCGTCACCGACCGCGCCCCATCAGCCGTCTTCTCCACCACCAGGTGGCGATCCGCCACCGCGGCGATCTGCGCCAGATGGGTCACGACGATCACCTGGTGATGCTGGGACACCGCGCGCAGCTCGCCGGCCACATGATGCGCGACGATGCCGCCGATCCCGGCGTCGATCTCGTCGAAGATGAGCGTCGGGGTCTGGTCCACCGCGGCCACCGCGGCCTTCACCGCCAGCAGCGCCCGTGAGAGCTCCCCGCCGGAGGCGATCTGCGCCAGCGGCCGGGGCGCTTCGCCGGCGTTGGGGGCGAGCAGGAAGCGCACCTCTTCGAGCCCCGCGGCCGACCACGCCCACCGCTCGCCATTCCAGGGGATGCCTTCGCAGTCGGCGCGCCGCGCGAGCTCGACACGGAGCGCGCCGGCGGCCATCCCGAGCGCGGCCAGGCGCTCGCGCACGGCCGCCTCGAGCTGGTCCGCCGCGGCCTCGCGAGCGGCCGCCAGCTCGCCCGCGGCGGCCGCCAGCCCCGTGAACACGGCGCCGCGCTCGCCCTCGAGCCCCGCGCTCCGCTGGTCGTCGGCCTGGAGCGCATCACGTTCCGCGGCCAGCTCGGCGCCGCGCTGCATCACCGCCTCGACGGTGCTGCCATGCTTGCGTTTCAAGCGATAGAGCAGGTCACGCCGCTCCTCCAGCTCCGCTAGCCGGGCAGGATCGAGCTCGACCCCATCGGCATAGTGCGCCAGGTCGCGAGCCAGCTCCTCCAGCGCAACCCGCACCTCGGTGAGGCGCCCGGGCCAGTCCGCGGCCGCGGCATCGAGCGCCGCCAGCCGGTCGAGCGGGCGGCCGAGTCCCGCCAGCACCGCGATCGCGGAGAACTCCTCCCCTGCGAGCCGCTCCGTCACCTCGCCGGCCAACCGCTGCCGTTCGGTCGCGTGCCGCTGCGTGAGCGCCTGCGCCTCGAGCGACGCCTCCTCGTCCGGATCGAGCTGCGCGGCCTCGATCTCCGCCGCCTGCTCGGAGCAGAACGCGAGCCGCACCGTGCGGTCGGCCTCCGCCTCGGCCAGGGCCGCGCGTTCGCGATCGAGCGCCGCCAGGGTGCCGGCGTCCCGTGCCACTCGCGCCGCCAGCTCGTCCGCGCCGGCAAACGCATCGAGCAGCGCCCGCTGGGTGGCGGGCTTCAGCAGCAGCTGGTCCTCGTGCTGGCCATGGAGCGCCACCCAGCGCGCCCCGCGCTCCTGCAGCATGCCCGCGGTGGCCAGTCCGCCATCAATGAAACAGCGGTTCGACCGGTCGCGGAGGATCTCACGGCGCAGCACTGTCTCCTCGCCGGGTTCGGAGAACAGGCCCTCGATCACCGCCCGATCGGCCCCCGCGCGGATGAGACCCGCCGAGGCGCGCGCCCCCAGCAGGAGCCCCAGCGAGTCCACCAGAATGGATTTCCCGGCACCGGTCTCGCCCGTCAGGACGTTGAGGCCGGGGCCGAACTCCAGTGTCACGTCTTCGATCAGGGCCAGGGCGGAGACGCGCAGGCGGAGCAGCATCGGACCGTTCCTCAGACGCCGCGGGGCGCGCGGCCGCCCCACAGCAGCTTGGCGCGCAGCCTCTCGAAGTAGCCGCGCTGGTCGAGCCCCGCCAGCGACACGAAGTGATCGCCGCGGGAGACGTGCACCACGTCGCCCGATTCGAGCGGCTCCTCGACCTGGCCGTCGAGCACCAGATGCATCCCGTCGCCGCCGGCCTCGATCCGCACCTCGATCCGCTGATCCCCCGGCGCCAGGATCGGCCGGGTCGCCAGCGTATGGGCACAGATCGGCGTCACCAGCAGCACCTCCAGGTCGGGGACGACGAGGGGCCCCCCCGCCGAGAGGCTGTAGCCGGTGGCGCCGGTGGGCGTGGAGACGATGAGCCCGTCAGCGAGGTAGACCCCGACCTCAGTGCCTTCGATGACGAGGCGGAGGGTGAGCACGCGGGGCGCGGCGCCCTTGTGGACGACGGCATCATTGAGCGCCTGATGGCGGGCGATGACGGTTCCGCTGCGCTCGATGACCGCGGCGAGCGTCATTCGGCGTTCGACCGGGGCCGTCCCCTCCAACACCGCCTCCAGCCGCCCGGTATCGCCCGGCAGAGCGGCGGTGAGAAAACCCAGGCCCCCGAGATTGATGCCGAAGAGGGGCACCGCTCGGCCGGCCAGGCGCCGCGCCGCGTTCAGCAGCGTGCCGTCGCCTCCCAGGGTGATGATGAGGTCGGCGTCCAGCGCGTCCCAGTCGAGCGTCGCGGTCTGGATCCCGCTCCGCGCCTGGAGCTCGGCGTCGAGACACACGGTCCACCCGTGGGCGCCCAGCAGATCCACGACGCGGCGGAGCGCCTCGTCCACGCCCGGCCGCGCCGGGTTGGCGACGATTGCCGCACGGGACGCCACCGGACCGGGTGCTACCGGACGACGGGTACGCCGGTCAGGGCGCGGGCGGCATCGCGAATGGACGCCGGCGTGAGGCCGCACCGTTCGAGCTGGACGCGGCGCGGGGCGTGGTCGATGACCTCGTCGGGCATGCCGAGCGACCGCAGCTCGGGAAACAATCCGGCCGTGGCGAGGGCCCGGCCGACATTCGCGCCGAAGCCGCTCCACAGCGCGCTCTCCTCGACCGTGAGGATGTGGCTGAAGCGACGCCCGACGTCCTGGAGCAGCACGTCATCGAGCGGCTTGAGGTAGCGGCAGTTGACGACCATCGCGTCGACGCCGTCGGCCCCCAGCTCCTCGGCGGCGGCGAGCGCCGGTTTGACCATCGTCCCGGCCGCGAGGATGCAGAGATCGGCCCCCTCGCGGACCATCTCCCACTTCCCGATCGGCAGGAAGGTGAACGCGCGGCGATTGAGATCCACCCCTTCGCTGATCGAGGCCCGGGGATAGCGGATGGCGAACGGGTGATCGCGCTGGGTGATGGCGGTGTAGAGCAGGTCCTGCAGTTCGTGCTCGTCCATCGGCGCAGCCACGATCATGTTGGGCAGAACCGAGAGATAGGCCACGTCGTAGGCGCCCATGTGGGTCGGCCCGTCTTCTCCGACCAGGCCGCCGCGATCGAGCACGAAGACCACCGGCAGGTCCTGGATGCAGACGTCGTGGACGATGCCGTCATAGCCACGCTGGAGAAAGGTCGAGTAGATGGCGCAGACGGGGATCATGCCCTCGTGCGCCAGTCCGGCGGCGAACGTCACGGCGTGCTGCTCGGCGATCCCCACGTCGAAGCCGCGTTCGGGAAACACCTCGAGGAACGCCTGCACGCCCGCGCCGTCCGGCATGGCGGCGGTGATGGCGACGACCTTCTCGTTCTGGCGCCCCATCTCGACCAGCGCGTTGCCGAAGACTTTGGTCCACTTGGGCGGCGACGGGGGCCCCTCGACCTTGCCCGACTCGAGGTTGATCGCGCCGACGCCGTGGTATTTCCACTGGTCGGCCTCGGCGAACGCGTACCCCTTCCCCTTCACCGTCAGGATGTGGAGCAGCTTCGGTCCCGGCAGATCCTTGATCCGCTCCAGGGTCTCAATCAGCTCGTCCAGATCATGGCCGTCGATCGGGCCGAAGTAGCGGAACCCCAGCTCCTCGAACAGCATGCCCGGGGTCACCATCCCCTTGACCCCCTCCTCCAGCTTGTGGGCGATGCCCCGCACCTCCTCGGACACCACCGGGATCTTCCCCGTCAGCTCCCAGATTTCGCTACGTATCTTGTTGTAGAGTGGATTGGTGATGATGCCCGTCAGATACTTGTGCATCGCGCCCACGTTGGGGGCTATCGACATCTGATTGTCGTTGAGCACCACCAGTAGATCCCGCTCCGCTGTGCCGGCGTTGTTCAACCCCTCGTACGCCAGCCCGGCCGACATCGCGCCGTCGCCGGTCACGGCGATCACCTTGAATTTTTCGCCCCGCAGGTCGCGCGCCGTGGCCATTCCCAGCGCCGCCGAGATGGAGGTCGACGCGTGCCCGGCGCCGAAGATGTCGTGCGGGCTCTCGACGATGCGGCAGAAACCGGATGGCCCATCCGCCTGGCGCAGCCGCTCCATGTCGGGATTCCGTCCGGTCAGGATCTTGTGGGGATAGGATTGATGACCGACGTCCCAGATGATCTTGTCGGTGGGGCTGTCGAACAGGTAGTGGAGCGCCACCGACAGCTCGACCACGCCCAGCGGCGCGCCGAGGTGTCCGCCGCGCTTGGCGACGACGTCCAGCACCCGCTGGCGCACTTCGCCCGCGAGCTGATGCAACGCGTCGCGAGACAGGCCTTTGAGGTCGGCGGGACCGTGAATGCGGTCGAGGAGGGCGCTCATCGAGGCTTCAAGCTAACAGGACGCCTCTGAAGTGCAAAAGCGCGCCGTGCTCAGCCGAGACGCCCCATGACGAAATCGACGAATCCATCCAAAACCGCCCGCCGTTCAAAGGCGGTCAGTTGATCGCGCGCGGCGTTCCCCGCGGCCTGCGCCAGTTCGCGGGCCCGGGGGGCCCCGAAAACAGCCGGATAGGTGGACTTGGCCCGGGCGGCGTCCGCCCCGCTCGCCTTCCCGGTCCGCGCCGGATCCCCGACCACGTCGAGCAGATCGTCGACGATCTGAAAGGCGAGGCCGAGATGCGCTCCATACCGGGCCAGCGCGTCGATCGTTTCCTCGCTGGCCTCGGCTGCCGCTCCTCCCAAGGCGCACGCCGCAGCGATCAGGGCGGCGGTCTTGCCACGATGCAGCGCCTCCAGCTCGACCGGTGTCAGCGTTCGCCCTTCGGCCGCCAGGTCGAGAAACTGTCCCCCGACCATGCCTTCGACGCCGGCCGCGCGGGACAGCCGCCGCACCAGCCCCGCCAGGCGTGCGGGCGATCCGCCCGCTGCCGTACCGGCCCGCGCGAGTTCGAGGAAGGCCAGTTGTTGCAGCGCCGCGCCGGCTTCCGCCACCACCGGGACACCGAAGACTCGATGCGCCGTCGGCAACCCCCGCCGCAGCGGGTCATCGTCCATCGCCGGCAGATCGTCGTGGAGCAGGGAGTAGGTATGGATCAGTTCCACCGCCGCCCCGATCCGGTACATCGCCCCGTCCGTCGCGCCGTCCCCACCCGCGGCCCGATACGCCGCCACCACCAGCAGCGGCCGCACCCGCTTCCCCCCCGCCCGCACCGCATACAGCGCGGCGGCCCCCACCGCACCCTCCAGCCGACCCACCGCCTCGAGCAGCGCCCCCTCAATCCGAGGCCCCTCGCTGGCGACGAACTGCTCGAGATTCTCGGTCACCCAGGATTGCTCATGGGCCGCCCTACTCGAGGTCAAAATCCTCGAGGGAGAAGAGGCCTTCCGACCGCTCGATGATCTGCTTGATCCTTCCCTCCGACACTTCCAGCCGCTTCCGCACCCGCACCGCCAGCGCCACCCCTTCCTCGAAGAGGGCGATGGACTCATCCAGCGAGACGGCCTCGCTCTCAAGCTTCTGGACGATCGCCTCCAGCCGTCGAAGCTGCTCCTCGACCGGCTGCTCATCGAGCGCGGGAGCCGGCGTGTTCTCCTCTGTAGGACCGCGGGTCATCGGACCTCCTCGGCTGGGGGTTCGGTTTGGGTGACGGCGGCGGCGACACGGCCGCGGGCGAGCCGAATCGCCAGCGGGTCCCCGGGCCGCAGCTGGGCGGCGTCCCGGGCGACGGCGCCGTCCGGCCCCGTCACCAGCGCATAGCCGCGGGCGAGGATCGCCAGCGGGCTGGCCGCCTCGAGCCGCTCGACCAGGTGGTAATGGCGCGTGCGCACGCGTTCATGCCGCCGCGCCAGCGCGCGCGGCATGCTCCGCGCGCCGTCGAGCCGCCGGGCCGAGGCAACGAGCCGCGCCGCCGGCCGGTCGGGCAGGGCGGCGGCGGCACGCTGCAGGCGAACCCGCCCGCCGTCCAGTCGCCCGGCCACGGCGGGCGCGAGCCCGCCGGCGCCATCGTCCCATCGCTGGCGGGTCTCCCGCAGCCGGTCTCTGACGCGCCGGAAGCCATACCGCTGGATCGGGGCGAGCGCCTCCTCCAGCCGCCGCAGCCGCTGCCGCTCGACGGCCCGGGCGAGGCGTCGCCACAATCCCAGCGTCGTCCGGGCGATGGCCCGCGTTTCGGGAACCGCGCGCTCGGCCGCCGCCGACGGCGTCGGGGCGCGGAGATCCGCGGCGTAGTCGGCCAGCGTGGTATCCGTCTCGTGCCCGACCGCGCTGATCACCGGAATCGGGCTCTCTGCGATGGCCCGCACCACCACCTCCTCATTGAACGCCCAGAGATCCTCCAACGACCCGCCGCCCCGCCCGACGATGAGGACGTCGGCCAGCTCGGGCCGGCTGGCGAACCAACGGATGCCCCGCGCGATGTCGGGGGCGGCTTCGCGCCCCTGGACCGCCACCGGCTTGAGCACGATCAACGTCCCGGGCGCCCGCCGGCGGATAACGGTGATGATGTCACGCACGGCCGCGCCGGTGGCCGACGTCAGCACCCCCGCCCGGCGGGGCCAGAGCGGGAGCGGCCGCTTGCGCTCGACGTCGAAAAGCCCCTCCGTCGCGAGCCGCGCCTTGAGTGCTTCGAACGCCGCATACAATGCCCCCCGACCCTGCGGAACGACCTGGGACACGACCAGCTGGAACTGGCCGCGCTGGGAATAGACGGTGGGCTGACCCACCACCACCACGTGCATCCCGTCCGCGAGCGGCGCCGTCAGCCGCTCATTGTCACGGCGGAACATGGCGCAGCTCACCTCGCTCGAGCTGTCCTTGAGCGTCCAGTACATGTGTCCCGACCGCTCGATGTACCGCAGACCGGAGAGTTCGCCCTGGACGGCCACGGTGCCGAACTCGGCAACCAGCGCATTGGCGGCGCGAAGCAGCAGCTGGCTGACCGTCAGGACGGTCGGTGCGATCACGCCACCCCCGCCGCCCGCTGCGCTGAGAGCAGGGTGTTCTCCAGCAGCAGCGCGATCGTCATCGGCCCCACGCCCCCGGGGACGGGCGTGAGCCAGCCGGCCACGTCGGCGGCTCCCGGGTCCACATCCCCGACCAGCCGGCTGCCCCGGGGAGCCGCGGCGTCCACAATTCTATTTGTGCCCACGTCGACGACCGCCGCGCCCGGCTTGACCATGGCGGCGGTGATCGTGCCCGGCCGCCCGACCGCGACGACGAGGATATCGGCCCGCCGCGTCATCGCGGCGAGATCCGACGTCCGGCTGTGACAGATGGTCACGGTGGCATCGGCCTCGAGCAACAGCAGCGCGGTCGGCTTCCCGACGAGGTCGCTGCGGCCTACCACGACCGCCTCGGCGCCGGCGAGCGGAACGCCCGCGTCGCGCAGCAGACGCAGCACCCCCGCGGGCGTCGCCGGCAGAAACCCCCGGGTGCGATCCCCGAGGGCGAGCCGGCCGACGTTGACCGGGTGGAATCCGTCCACGTCCTTGTCCGGATCGACCGCCCGGGTAATCGCCGCGGCGTCCAGCGGCGGCGGCAACGGCAGCTGGACGAGGATGCCGTGGACCGCCGGATCGGCATTGAGCCGCGCGACCGTCTCCAGCAATTCCTCCTGCGATGTCGCCGCCGAAAGCCGCACCACGTCCGAGCGGATGCCGACCTCCCCGCACGCCCGCGCCTTGCTGCGGACATAGGTCGCCGACGCCGGGTCATTGCCCACGAGCACCGCCGCCAGCCCGGGCACGACGCCGGTCGTGTCGAGCAGCCGCCCCGCGCGGGCGCTTACATCGCCACGGATCCGATAGGCGAGCGCGCGGCCGTCGAGAACCGCCGCGCTCACGCGTCGCCTCCCAGCGCCAGCTCGGCCTGTGCCAGGCCGGGATCAAAGCAGCGCCGGCAGCGCGCCTCATAGGCGTGCGAGCCGCCTATCACGATCTGCTCCTCACGCGCGATCAAGCGCTGGGTTCGGTTCGCCGGGTGCCCGCAGATCATGCAGATGGCGAGCGTCTTGGTGATCTCCTCCGCCATCGCCAGCAGCTGCGGCATGGGATCGAACGGCTGACCGCGGTAGTCCTGGTCGAGTCCCGCGACGATCACGCGGCGGCCGTCGTTGGCGAGGGTCTCGACGACCTCGAGCAGATCGGCGTCATAGAACTGCGCCTCGTCCACACCGACGACCTGGGTTTCGGGTCGGGTTTGCTCGAGGATGGCGCGCGCCGTGTGAACCCGGTCGGCGCGGATCCGCATGGCCGAGTGGCTGACGATCTCGTCGGCGGCGTAGCGATCGTCGATCAGCGGCTTGAAGACCTGGACCGGCTGGCGGGCGATCTCGGCGCGCCGCAGCCGGCGGATCAATTCCTCCGACTTGCCGCTGAACATCGGCCCGCAGATCACCTCGATCCATCCCATGGGCCCCCGCACGATCGGCATCATGCCCCCCCGTACTCCGCCAGAAGAAAGCGCTCGAGCTCGCCGAGATCGTCGAACGTGCGCGACGCGCACCCCTGCACCCATGAGGATACCTCGACCCGCGGCATCGCGAGCACGAGGTAAACCGGCAGCCCCCACTGGTAGGCGAAGCTCACCTCGGCCGGCGTGCCTCCCGACCACTGGGCGTACTCGTCCCACAGGCAGACGACGTAGTCCGCCCGGGCCAGCGCCGCCAGATCGAAACCGATGATGCGCCGCATGAGCGGGACGAAGCGGGCGTCACCGGCCGCCTTCCAGTCGCGGAAGCCGGCCCGCTCCTCATCTGACAACAGCGTCGCTTCCTCGACGCAGGGATTGAAGCAGGCGTGGCCCAGGGTCTCGAACACCGGACCCAGGCGCGCCCGCCAGGCGCGGCCACGGTCGGGCGCGCGCTCCATCGCGCCCGCCAGATACGCCAGCCGCCGGCCGTCAGGCGATGGGCTCATCGATCCGTTCGATCGCGGTCGCGCGGCCGGTCGGTTCGTCCACCGTCACCAGCAGCGCCTGAAACCGCACGTCTTCGGTCGCCACCTCGAAACGATTCGGACGCTGGGTGAGAAAGCGCTCGACCGCCGAGGACGTCGTGATCCCGATGACCCCCCCGTGGGGACCGGTCATGCCGGCATCCGTCACGTAGGCGGTTCCGCCGGGCAGGATCCGGCCGTCCGCGGTCGGCACATGGGTGTGGGTGCCCAACACGGCCGTGACGCGCCCGTCGGCGTAGCGCCCGAGCGCCAGCTTCTCGGCCGTGGCCTCGGCGTGGAAGTCCACCACGATGACGCGGGCCTCCTGGACCGCAGGCAGGACCAGCAGCGCGTCGAGCCGCCGGAACGGGCAGTCCAGCGGCGGCATGAAGACCCGCCCCTGGAGATTGATGACCGCGGCCGCGATCGGCCCCGCCGGGCCCTCGACCGTGCCGGTCCAGAGGCCGCGACCGGGATTTCCCGCGGGGTAATTGTCCGGCCGCAGGAGCCGCGGCTCCCGCTCGAGCACCTCGTCGATCTCGCGCTTGTCCCAGATATGGTTTCCGCTCGTGACGACGTCGGCCTGCCCGAGCAGGCCTCCCGCGATCTCCCGGGTCAGGCCGAAGCCCCCGGCGGCGTTCTCGCCGTTGACGATCGTCAGTGCGGGAGCGTGGCGCGCGCGCACCGCCTCGAGGCCCGCCTCGAGCGCGCGGCGACCGGGACGGCCGAACACGTCGGCGACGAACAGGAGGCGTAAACGGTCGGGCGCGCCGGTCAGGTTCCCGTTCCGGACAGCAGCGTCGTGCGCGCGGCGCCGCCGCCGTCGTTCGCCACCACCAGCCGGGCGCTCCGCACCCCCGTCGCGCGGGGCTGGAAGACAACGACCACGGCGCACCGGCCGGCCGGCGGCAGCACGGCGTCGGAACAGCGGTCGGCGGCGATGACGAAGTCGGCGGGGGCTCCCCCGTCGATGGCGACGGAGGTGATTCGGATCGACTCCGAGCCTTCATTGACGAGGGTCACGTCCTGCCGGCGGCTCGAGCTGGCCACCGTCTGGGAACCGAATTCCACCCGCGCCGGCCGCAACCCGACGCCCGCCGCGACGGATCCCGCGACGTTCACGGGGTCACTGACCGAGACAGAGGACGGGACGGTGCCCGTCTCGACGCCGGTCCCGGTCAGCGCGACCGACTGGGTGGTGTTGGCGTTGATATTACGCAGGATGAGCTGGGCGCTGCGAAGGCCGGTCGAGACGGGCCGGAAGACGACCTCGACCACGCAATCGTCCGCGGGAGCGAGCACGGCGTTCGAGCAGCGGTCGGTCCCGACGGTGAACTCCCCCGGGGTCGACGCTGCGATCCGAATGTCGAGCTGCACCGGCGCGGTGCCCTGATTGCGCAGCGTCACCGGCAGGGCTCCACTCGGCTCGCCCACGACCTGCTCGCCGAACGCGACGCTGCCGGGGGTGACC
>JBHENR010000166.1:0-4002 GCA_046262555.1 Gemmatimonadota bacterium
ACGCCAGCACGTTGCGTCACCCGGAGCCGGGCTTCTTCACGCTGGGGATGAAGAGCTACGGCCGGGATCCGAACTTTCTGCTGCGGGCGGGATTCCACCAGATCGACGCGCTGTTCGAGATGTTGCGGCAGCCGCCGGGAGGTCAGGGGCCGGGGACGACCTTGTAGACGCCGCCCCCGGCGGTGAGCAGGTACAGCTCTCCCGCCGCGTCCTCACCGAAGGAGACGACGGCGTGATCGGAGGGCTCCAGCTCAGTCCACTGGCGCAGGTCCGTCGCCGTCCCGCCCGCGAAGCGGAAGCTCCGCACGAACCCGCTGCAATAATCTGAGTAGAAGTACAGTCCCCGCAGCGCCGGCATCGTGCTGCCGCGGTAGACGTAGTCTCCCGTCACCGAACATCCGTCGCCGTGATCGTACTGCGCCACCGGAAGCGTCAGGCCGCTCCGGTCGCACCCCTCACTCGGCCGGAAGCAGTCCCGACCCTCCATCACGTTCCAGCCGTAATTGAGTCCCCGCCCGGCGCCGGAGACCGCATTGATTTCCTCGAGCCGGTTCTGACCCACATCGGCGATGTAGAGATCCCCCGTCTCCCGATCGAAGCTGAACCGCCACGGATTGCGCAAGCCGGTCGCCCAGATTTCCCCCCGCGATCCTGGCCGCCCGACGAAGGGATTGTCCGCCGGAACGGTATACGGCGCGCCCCGGTCGACGTCGATCCGCAGCAGATCGCCGAGCAGATTGTCGCGGTTCTGGGCATTCCCCTGCGGATCCCCGCCGGAGCCGCCGTCGCCCATCCCGATGTAGAGCATGCCATCCGGCCCGAAGAGGATCAGCCCCCCGTTGTGATTGCTGTAGGGCTGGACGATGGAGAGGATCGTCCCCACCGGTGCCGGCGCGGCGCGATCCGGATCCGCCGAGACGCGGTACTCCACGATCTGTGTGTCACCCGCCCGGTCGGTGTAGTTGACGAAGAAGCGGCCGTTCGTGGCGTAGCTGGGATGGAACGCGAGCGAGAGCAGGCCCTGCTCGGAACCGGTCGAGACGAGCGCCGAGACATCGAGGAAGGGCTCGTCGAGCACGCGGCCGCCGCGGATGATCTGGACCCGGCCCGCCTTTTCGATCACGAACAGGCGCGCGTCGCCGGCCGGAGCCGTGAGGAAGACCGGGTAATCGAGACCCACCGCGATGACCTCGAGCCGAACCGCCGGGGGGTCGTCTCCGGAGGGGTTTCCCGGCAGCGCGCAGGCCGTGCCCAGCAACAGCGCCAGCCCGAACCATGGGGCGCGCGCCATCCTAGGCCCGATCCGTGGGCTCTCCGCTGGGCCGATCGGCGTCCGGCTCGGCGTCGGAGAACATCGCCGGTGTCGCGAGCGCCCGGCGCGCGCCGCCGTGGCGGTAGCTGTACAGGAAGTAGACGATCATGCCCAGCGCCATCCAGATGCCGAAGCGCCACTTGCTGCTGTCGGGCAGCTTGTAGATGAGGTAGCTGCAGAAGAGGATCGCCAGAATCGGCGTCACCGGGGAGAAGGGCACGCGGAACGGCCGCGGACGGTCGGGCTCGCGGCTCCGCAGCACCATCACGCCGACGGCAACCAGAATGAAGGCGAACAGCGTGCCGATGTTCGTGAGCGCCACCGCCTCCGCGATGTTGGCCATCCCGGCGAAGGTCGCCACGAACAACCCGGTGAGGATCGTCGTCACATAGGGGGTGCGAAAGCGGGGGTGGATCTTCGCCGCCCACGGCGGCAGCAGGCCGTCGCGCGCCATCGAGAAGAAGATGCGGGGCTGGCCCATCTGGAAGACGAGCAGCACCGACGTCATGGCGATGACCGCGCCGAAGGCGACGATCCCGGCGGCCCAGTCGGCGCGGCCCTGGAGCACCATCGCCAGCGGATCGGCCGACCCCAGTTGCTGCCAGGGGACGACGCCGGTGAGCACCGCCGCGACGATGATGTACAGCACGGTGCAGATGAGGAGCGAGCCGATGATCGCGCGCGGCATGTCGCGCTGGGGGTCGCGCGCCTCCTCGGCCGCCGTGCTCACCGCGTCGAACCCGATGTACGCGAAGAAGATGATCGCCGCCGCGGCCCCGATACTTCCCCAGCCATTCGGCAGGAACGGCGTCCAGTTCTCCGGCGTCACGAACGTCGCCCCGATCACGATGAAGAACAGGACGATGGCGATCTTGAGAATCACGATCGCCGAGTTGAACCGGGCGCTCTCCTTGACCCCGATGACGAGGATGATGGTGATGAGGGCGACGATGGCAAAGGCGAAGACGTCGAAGGCGAAGGGCACACCGAAGACGTGCGGCTGCGCGGCGAGCTGGGGCGCGAGTGCGACAGCGGCGTCCGGTGAGACGCCGACGCTCGAGAGCGCTTCGGCGCAGGAACCGCCCGGATAGGAGCCGCCGCTCACCAGCGGCCCCAGCTTTTCGATGCAGGCCGCGGTGCGGAAGTCCATCGTCATCCACGCGGGGAACGTCACGCCGAAGCCCGCCATGAGCGTGGTGAAGTAGTCCGACCAGCTGACCGCTACGCCGACATTGCCGATGGCGTACTCGAGAATCAGGTCCCAGCCGATGATCCAGGCGATGAACTGGCCCAGCGTGGCATAGGCATAGGTGTACGCCGACCCTGAGACCGGGATCATCGAGGTCAGCTCGGCATAGCAGAGGGCGGCGAACGCGCACGCCAGGCCGGCCAGAACGAACGAGAGGATGAGCGCCGGGCCCGCGCCCGGCCGGCCCGCCGCGCCCGCGGCGGCCGTGCCCACGGTGGCGAAGATGCCCGCGCCGATGACGGCGCCGATCCCCAGCAGCGTGAGGTCGGTGGCAGTGAGCACGCGGCGCAGGCCGCTGCCGGCCGCGGCGCCGTCAGCGCGCAGCTGGTCGATGGGCTTGCGGTAGAATAGCTCCTTGACGACGCCCATGGGGGGCAGTCTACTGTCGCGAATGGAAATGTCCACCGCAGTCGGTTAGGGTGGGGTGTAGGGTTGGGGGGGTCCGGGCGCGGGTGGCCTCCGAGGCGGCCGGCGCTCCACTTCGCGGAGCCTCCGCGGCGGCTGCGCCGCCTTGCGGGGTCTCCGCTCGCTCCGCGAGACGGCCGCCTCGGGAGGCCACCCGCGCCCGCTCTCTCGAACCCCAAACCCAACCTTTACCGGTTTCTGTTCGCTTCGCGGCAGCAGGCTGCGACCCGGCGGCGACCGACAAGCGAAGGGACACGATGTCATTGCATTGGTTGCGCGGGCTGGTTCCGTTCCTGGTGCTGGTGGGATGCACCGATGGGCCGAACGGGGGGAGTACCCGGGCCGCGGGGTCGAACGCGAGCGTCGCGGCGGGTGGGCGCGCGGACGGTGCGGGGCCAGCGGCGGAGCATCGGGAGGCGGCGCGGTACCTGTTCGTCTGGGCGGGGGATGGGGATCGGCGGGACAGCGATTTTCTGGCGGTGCTCGATGTCGCGCCGGGAGGTCCCCGGTATGGCCGGCTGGTCGCGACGGTTCCGGTCGGCGACCGGGCGACGATGCCGCACCACGTGGAGCATACGTTGACGGCCGGGCAGGAGCTGTTCGCCAATGGGTTCATGGGCGGGCGAACCTACCGGTTCGATCTGCGGGACCCGGAGGCTCCGCGGCTGGCCGGCGCGTTCTCCGAGCGGGCGGGGTTCACCTATCCCCACAGCTACGCGCGCCTGCCCAATGGGCACGTGCTGGCCGCGTTTCAGGGGCGCGGTCCGCGCAATGTCGACCCGGGAGGGCTGGTGGAGCTCGATGCCGAGGGGACGGAGGTGCGATCGGCGTCAGCCGCCGATCCGCGGCGGCCGGACGCGCTGATTCGGTCCTACAGTCTGGCGGTCGTTCCCACCCTCGATCGCGTCGTGACGACCAGCTACGACATGGGCGAGGACATGGGGTTCCGCGGCGGGCGCCGCGGCCGCACCAAAGTCGTCCAGATCTGGCGGCTCTCGGACCTGGGCCTGCTCGCGACGATCGATCTGCCGCCGGG
>JBHENR010000167.1:0-6233 GCA_046262555.1 Gemmatimonadota bacterium
CAGGGCGCCTTCGGGCTGTCATCCGGTCTCATTTACGCGCCCGGGCGGTTCGCCGCGACCGACGAGATCGTCGCTCTCTCGCGCGTCGCCGCCCGTGACGGCGGGATCTACGCCAGCCATATGCGGAGCGAGGGCGACCGGCTGCTGGAAGCGATCGACGAGGCGATCGCCATCGGCGCGCGCTCCGGCGCGCCGGTGCTGATTCATCACCTCAAGGCGAGCGGGCGGCGGAACTGGGGCCGGATGGACGCCGCGGTCGCGCGAATCGAGGCGGCCCGCGCCGGCGGGGCGGACGTCATGGCCAGTGTGTATCCGTACGTCGCTTCGTCTACCGGACTCGACCAGGTTTTGCCCGGCTGGGCGACGGAGGGCGGGTACGAGGCGACGCTGGCGCGGCTCGCCGATCCGGCCCTCCGCTCCAGACTGGAAGCGGAGATGTCGGGTGTCTCACCCACGGGCGATTGGGCGCTCGGGACGTCAGCCGGCGGGCCGTCGGGCGTCCAGATCTCCGACGTCATCGTCGACTCGCTGACGCGTTACGAGGGGATGCGGCTCGACGCCGTGGCCGCCGAGCGGGGCCAGTCCGCCGCCGCCAGCGCGCTCGACATCCTGTTGGCGGATTCGCTCCGCACATCGGCGATCTATTTCTCGATGAGCGAGGACGACCTCGTGACGGCGCTCAAGCAGCCGTGGGTCATGATCGGCGGCGATGCCGGCGCGCGCGCGCTCGACGGTCCCCTCTCGTCGGATCAGCCGCACCCGCGAGCGTTCGCCACGTTTCCGCGGATCCTCTGCCGGTATGTGCGGGAGCAGCGGGTCCTGACGCTGGAGGATGCCGTCCGCAAGATGACGTCGCTGCCCGCCGCCCGCGCCGGGCTCGCCGATCGCGGAGTCGTTGCGCCGGGTCGCTTTGCCGACCTTACGATCTTCGACCCCGCGACGGTCTGTGATCGGGCGACATTCGAGCAGCCGAAACAGCTGGCCGTCGGCATCCACCATGTGGTGGTGAACGGCGTGCCGGTGCTACGGGACGGCGAACCCACGGGGGCGTTGCCGGGGCGGGGACTGCGGCGGGGCCGCTAGCTTCTTTCATCCCCCCGTGCATCTTCGGTCTCTGTTCGGTATGTTGTTCGGCCCCATCCTCCCGTTTATCGTGTGGTGACGATGTCCCTCGAGCGCTTTCATCCCGCGGTTCAGCAGTGGTTCCGCTCGCGGTTCCCCGCCGGCCCCTCCATCCCCCAGGTGGAGGGGTGGCCGGCGATCGCGTCCGGCCGTCACACCCTGATCGCCGCGCCGACCGGATCGGGAAAGACGCTGGCGGCGTTCCTCGCCGCGATCGATGAGCTGGTCCGGCGGGGGCTCGCCGACGCCGGCGGGCCGGGCGCACTGCGGGACGAGGTGCAGGTCGTCTACGTGTCCCCGCTCAAGGCGCTCAGCAACGACATCCGGAAGAATCTCGACGAGCCGCTGCTCGGCATCCGGCGCGAGCTGGTGCGGATGGGGTTGCCCGACGTGGAAATCCGAACCGCCGTCCGAACCGGCGACACCCCGTCGGGCGAGCGGCAGGCGATGCTGCGCCGGCCGCCCCACATCCTCGTCACGACGCCCGAGTCCCTGTTCATTCTGCTGACCACCGAACGGGGCCGCGCGGCGCTCCAGACGGTGCGGACCGTGATCGTGGACGAGATCCACGCCGTCGCCGATGACAAGCGGGGCTCGCACCTGGCGCTGACGCTGGAACGGCTGGAACACCTCACGCTCAACGGGACAGTCGGGGACGCCCACAAAGAGGTTAGTGAGGGGAATGGCGATGGCGCGAAGGGGCATGGTGGGGGTAACGGCCCTCACGTTGTCGCGCCGTTGGAGCTGTTCCCCGAGGACCCGGCTGAGGCCCCCGGCGTCCGTCCCGCCGGCCGGGCCCCGGTCCGCATCGGCCTCTCCGCCACCCAGCAGCCGATCGAAGACGTCGCCCGGTTCCTCGTCGGCACCCACCGCGGCGACCCCCTCGACTGCGTGGTGATCGACCAGGGGCACGTGCGCGACCTGGAGCTGTCGATCGAGATCCCGCCGGGACCGCTCTCGGCGATGGTCTCGAGCGAGGACTGGGAGAAGATCTACGATCGCCTGGCCGAGCTGATCGAGGCCCATCGGACAACGCTCGTCTTCGTCAACACGCGCCGGCTGGCCGAGCGGGTGGTGCATCATCTGTCGAAGCGGGTGGGCGAAGACCGGATCACGTCGCATCACGGGTCGCTCTCCCGCGAGCGGCGGCTCGATGCCGAGCAGCGGCTGAAGGCGGGCGAGCTCCGCGCCCTGGTGGCCACCGCCTCGCTCGAGCTGGGGATCGACATCGGCACGGTGGACATGGTGTGCCAGATCGGGTCGCCCCATACGATCGCGGCGCTGCTGCAGCGGGTCGGGCGCTCGGGTCGCCTCATGGGCGCCACCGCGAAGGGGCGCCTCTTCGCCCTCTCGCGCGACGAGCTGATCGAGTGCGCCGGACTCCAGCTGGCGGCCCGCGAGGGGCTGCTCGACCGGCTGATCATTCCCGTCTGCCCGCTCGACATTCTGGCGCAGCACCTGGTCGCCGCGTCGGCCACGCGCGAGTGGGGCGAGGACGAGCTGTTCGACCTGGTCCGCGGCGCCTACCCCTTCCGGTCGCTGACGCGGGAGGCGTTCGATCAGGTGCTCCACATGCTGGCCGACGGCTACGCCACCCAGCGCGGACGCCGGGCGGCCTACCTCCATCACGATGAGATCAACGGCCGGATCCGCGGCCGCCGCGGCGCGCGCCTGGCGGCGGTCACCTCCGGTGGGGCGATCCCCGATACGTCGGACTACCAGGTCGTGCTGGACCCCGAAGGCATCATCATCGGCTCGATCAACGAGGACTTCGCCATCGAGTCGCTGGTCGGCGACATCTTCCAGCTCGGCAACGCCTCATGGCAAGTGCTCAAGGTCGAGACCGGCCGCGTGCGGGTCGCCGACGCCCACGGCCAGCCGCCGTCGATGCCATTCTGGCTGGGTGAGGCGCCGGCCCGGACGCCCGAACTCTCGGCGCTCGTCAGCCGGGTCCGCGCGGAGGTCGCCCGGCGACTGCTGGAGGGTCCCGGCGTCGCCACCCGCTGGCTGGTCGAAACGGTGGGACTGGAATTCGACGCCGCGGTCCAGATCGAGGAGTACCTCGAGGCGACCCGGCGCGTGCTCACCGTCGTCCCGACCCAGGAGACGCTCGTCCTCGAGCGGTTCTTCGACGAGGCCGGCGGCATGCAGCTCATCGTCCACGCTCCGTTCGGCGGGCGGATCAATCGCGCCTGGGGGCTGGCGCTGCGGAAGCGGTTCTGCCGCTCGTTCAACTTCGAGCTGCAGGCGGCGGCCAACGAGGATGCGATCGTGCTGTCGCTGGGGCCGCAGCACTCGTTCCCCCTGATCGACGTCTTCCGCTATCTCACGAGGGCCACCGCGCGCGAATTGCTCGTGCAGGCGCTCCTCGCCGCGCCGATGTTCCAGACCCGCTGGCGCTGGAACGCGTCCCGCTCGCTGGCGATCCTCCGCCAGCAGGGCGGGCAGCGCGTGGCGCCGCAGCTGCTCAGGATGCGGGCCGAGGACCTGCTCGCCGCGGCGTTCCCCCAGGCCGCGGCGTGTCTCGAGCACGTTGTCGGCGACATCGAAGTGCCGGACCACCCGATCGTCCGCCAGACGGTGGAGGATTGTCTCACCGAGGCGATGGATATCGACGGGCTCGAGGCGCTGCTCAGCCGGATCGAGCGCGGCGAGCTGACGCTGATCGCCCGCGACGTGCCCGAGCCGTCGCCGCTGGCGCACGAGATCCTGAACGCCCGGCCGTACGCTTTCCTGGATGACGCCCCGGCCGAGGAGCGGCGCACGCTGGCCGTCTCGACCCGTCGCAATAATGACTTCCGCGCGAATGACGATCTCGGCACTCTCGACGCCGCCGCGATCGGTCGCGTGCGCGCCCAGGCGTGGCCGGATCCCGAGAGCGCGGACGAAGTACACGAGGCGCTGGCCTGGCTGGGCGTGGTCACCGCCGAAGAGGCGGTCCCCTGGGCGACGTGGCTCGCTGCGCTTGCGGATGACCGGCGGGCGGCGCGGGTTACCGTCGAGGCCGGCGGGCGGGCGTTCTGGATCGCGGCCGAACGGCTACCCGAAATCGAGGCGGTGTACGGCGCCATGACCGCGGGGACGCCGATCGAGGCGCCCCCGCGCGCCCGCGCCCGGACGTGGGACCCGCAGGAGGCGCTGACGTCGCTGCTCCGCGGCCGGACCGAGGGGATGGGCCCGCTGATCGCCGCCGAGCTCGCCGATACGCTCGGACTGCCGGTCGCCCCCATGGATGCCGCGCTGATCGAGCTGGAGACCGAGGGTGTGGTGCTGCGAGGACATTTTACCCCGGGGAGCGGGGACGGGGCGCAGCCCGCCGAGGGCGTGGAGCCCGGCGTCGCCGATCCTTCACTCGAGTGGTGCCACCGGCGGCTCCTCTCACGCATCCATCGGTATACGATCGAACGGCTGCGGGCGGAGATCGAGCCCGCGGCGCCGGCCGATTTCCTGCGCTTCCTGTTCCACTGGCAGCACCTCGACGCCCGCACCCGGCTCGACGGTCCGCAGGGCGTCGCCGAGGTGATGCGCCAGCTGCAGGCGTTCGAGGCGCCGGCGGTGGCGTGGGAGCGCGACATCCTCCCCTCCCGCGTGCGCGATTACGATCCCGCCTGGCTGGACCAGCTCTGCCTCTCCGGCGCACTGACGTGGGGACGCCTCGTGGCGCCGGCCCCCGGCGGGCAGACGAACGGGGATGGCCGCCCGCGCTCGGGTCCGGTGCGGTCGACGCCGCTGGCGTTTCTGTTGCGGGACGAGCTGGCCGAGTGGCAGATCCTCGCCACGGCGCCGGCGCTGGGTGGCGTCACGCTGAGCGACCCGGCGCGCCAGGTGCTCGACGCCCTCCGCAGCGGCGGGGCGTCCTTCGCCCAGGATCTTGCCGCGCGGACCGGGCTGCTGCCGTCGCTGGTCGAGCGCGGGCTGGCCGAGCTGGTGTCGTGGGGGGTCGTCACGGCGGACGGCGTGTCGGGACTGCGCGCGTTGCTGCTGCCGGAGTTCAAGCGCCACGCCCGGCGGCATCCACGGCGCGACCGGGTGCGCGGGAGTGGCGCCGTGGCCGGCCGGTGGGCGATCTGGCGGCCGGAGTCGGCCGGCAACGGTTCCCCCGCGCCCACCGCCGCGCTCGCAGCCGACACCCGCCGCGACGAGGCGATCGAGTGCCTCGCCCGCCAGCTGCTCGCGCGCTACGGCGTGATCGTGCGCCGGCTTACCGACCGCGAGGCCCCGCTGGCGCCGTGGCGGGACGTGCTGCGGGTGCTGCGCCGGCTCGAGATGCGGGGCGAGATCCGCGGCGGACGATTCCTGCAGGGCGCCGCCGGCGAGCACTTCGCGCTGCCGGAAGCGGTCGAGGCGCTGCGAGCGATCCGCCGCCGGTTGCCCGATGGCGCGCTCATTACGGTCAGCGGGGGCGACCCCCTCAACCTGGCCGGCATCGTGACGCCGGGTGACCGCATCGCGGCGCTGGCGGGCAACCGCGTCGTCTACCGCGACGGCATCCCGATCGCCGTCAAGGAGGGGCGGGCCGTGCGGTTCTTGCGGGAGCCGGAGAGTCCCGCCGAGCGGCGCGAGGTCGAGGCGCTGCTGATCCGGCGGGCGGCGGTGGGCGCCCCTACGCTTCAATGAGTAGTGATCAGACTTTCCTAAGTCGACCCTCGAGGACCTCGTAAAAATCGGGGTTTCTCGCCGCCACCAATTCCACTACGTCATCGAAAATTACTCCTAACTCCAGATCAGCTTCCGGCTTGCCAACCGAAGTGATGCGAAACGTCGGCGTCTCGGGATTAGCGTCAACAAGAACGATAAATAATCGTTCGTATTGCTCGTCCCGGTCCGCGGGATCGTTGCGACCACTGAATAATCGGA
The DNA here is from genome assembly GCA_046262555.1 of Gemmatimonadota bacterium. Taxonomy (GTDB): domain Bacteria; phylum Gemmatimonadota; class Gemmatimonadetes; order JACCXV01; family JAHWKZ01; genus JBHENR01. The sequence goes on from JBHENR010000167.1 coordinate 5,980, forward strand.
GTCGCGCGTGGGCATTCAAAAAGGTGGATCTACGCTGGCCCGTATTATCTGTCTCTGCGCCATGATCCAGGAACAGAAAACCCGTCAAAACAGAATAAGGAAACCTCCGATGGAGGGTAACAGCTTCAAAGAGCATATCTCCGCGACGATTAGTGAGATTCTTCTGGAAGTTATTTGACTTCGTGTCCCGAAAATTTATTGACTTTATCGAGGATGCAAACACGAGACCTGATTCCGTGGTTGTCCATGTAACG
>JBHENR010000168.1:0-10420 GCA_046262555.1 Gemmatimonadota bacterium
CCCCCGCCAGGATGAGGGCCCCGCCGAGGTACTGAATGGCCGCGATGCGCTCGCCAAGCAGGAGCGCCGCGGCCGCCACGGTGATCACTGGCTCGATCGTCGAGTACATCGCGGCCCGGCCGGCATCCACCCGTTTGAGGCCGATCGCGAAAAGCGTGATGGGGAGCGCGGTCGACACCAGCGCGATGATGGCCACCAGCGCCGCCGCCCGGGACCCGCCGCCGAGGGCCAGGCCGGGACCCGCCAGTGCCGCCCCGAGCGCGACGACCGCGGTCGTGGTCACGATCAGCGCCGCGCTGCCGTGTGCCGGGCGATTGGCCAGTACCGGCCGGGCGGCCACGATGTACAGCGACAGCGAGCTCATCGACAGCAGCACGAGCCCGACGCCGAGGGGGTGCCCGCCGCGCAGGCCCAGGCCGGCCGTCAACCCGCAGCCGGCGACGACCAGCAGCATCGCGGCGACCCGCCGCAGCGTGAGGCTCTCGCCCAGGAAGAGCGCCGCCAGCAGTACAACGACGACGGGGTACACATAGAAGATCAGCGCGGCGGTCGACGCCGGCACCCACTGCAGGGCGAACGTAAAGGCGAGGGCGTTGACGGCGTAGATTGCGCCCAGCCCGACCAGCGGCGGCCATGCCTGGGGCGGGGGAAGCGGGCGACGGCGCGCCAGCAGGAGCAGCAGGACGAAGGTGGCGCCCAGCCCGAAGCGCCACGCCACCAGCGGCAGCGGCGCCGCCCCGGCGGCGAGGGCCCACTTGAGGAGGATGGCCAGAAAGGCGTAGCCGACCGCGGAGGCGAAGATCGCCAGGATACCGAGGCGGTCCGACTGCATGGCGCGTCAATCTACGGAGTCCCTACATTGCCGCCATGTCGAGCCCAGCGGACGCCGCTTCGCTTTCCGGCACCGTTACTCCCTACCACCGCCACGTCTTCGTCTGCACCGGTCCGGCGGCGTGGCCGGCCCGGCTGGAGGAGGCCGACGGCCTGCTGGGGCGGATGGCGCGGGACGTCCACGCGCGGCGCGAGGGTCCGGGCGCGTGGCCCAAGCTGAGCGCCACCGACGAGCCCAGCGCCGGGGCGGGCCTCGACCTGCTGGTGTTTCCCGATCGCGTCCGGTACCACGGCGTCGACGAATCGGCCTGGGAGGCCATCCTGCAGGATCAACTCGAAGGCGCCGGGGTCTGCCCGTCCGCTCGGTCGACACCGTTGTCCGGGTGTCACGTCTTTGTTTGTATCCACGGCGCGCGCGACGAGCGGTGCGGGAAGTGCGGCCCGCCGTTGCTGGCGGCCTTCCGCGACGCGGTGGGGGAGGCGGGCGACGTCACCGTGCGCGCCACGAGCCACGTCGGCGGCCACAAGTACGCCGCCAATGTGCTGGTCTATCCGGCGGGAGCCTGGTACGGCTATGCAACCCCGGCCGACGCCCCGCGGATTCTGGCGCATCATCTGGATGGGGGACCACAGCCGACGGAGCTCCTGCGAGGGACGATGCTGCCCCTGCCGGCGTTGAGCGGAGTCATCTCGTGAGCGCTCCCCTCACCCTGCTGAGCGACGAGGAGACGCTGTTTGCCGAGACGGTGCGGGCGTTCGCCCGCGACGTCATCCGGCCGCTGGTCCACGCCATGGACGAGGCCGGCACGCTGGATCCGGCGATCCTGCCGCCCTGTTTCGAGCTGGGGTTGATGGGAATCGAGATTCCCGAGGCCCATGGGGGCAGTGGCGGCTCGTTCTTCCTCGCCTGCCTGGCGGTGGAGGAGCTCTCCCGGGTGGATCCCTCGGTGGGCGTCCTGGTGGACGTCCAGAACACGCTCTTCAACAACTGCCTGCTGCGGTGGGGCACCGACGAGCAGCAGGCGCGTTACGCTCCGCGGATGGCGAGCGACACCGTGGGCGCTTACGCGCTGTCGGAGGGGACGTCGGGGAGCGACGCCTTCGGTCTCAAGACCCGCGCCGAGCAACGCGGCGACGACTGGGTCCTGAGCGGCGCCAAGCTGTGGATCACCAACGGCGCCGAGGCGGGGGTCTTTGTCCTGTTCGCCACGGTGGACCCGGCTGCCGGCTACCGCGGGATCACGGCGTTCCTGATCGAGCGGGACTTTCCCGGCTTCGCCGTCGGCAAGAAGGAGGACAAGCTCGGCATCCGGGCGTCCTCGACGACCGAGCTGCTGCTCGACGGGTGCGTGGTGCCCGGCGGAAACGTGCTGGGCGAGGTGGGAAAGGGTTACAAGGTCGCCATCGAGACGCTGAACGAGGGCCGGATCGGGATCGGCGCCCAGATGGTCGGCTGCGCCCAGGGCGCGCTCGACGCCGCGCTCGGCTACAGCCAGGAGCGCGAAGCGTTCGGCAAGCCGATCGCCACGTTCCAGGGCGTCCAGTTCGAGCTCGCGCAGATGGCGACGGAGCTCGAGGCGGCGCGGCTGATGGTCTACAACGCCGCCCGGCTGAAGGACGCCGGCCGTCCGTTTCTGCGCGAGGCGGCGATGGCCAAGCTGTTCTCGTCGCAGGTCGCCGAGCGGGTCACCAGCGCGGCGATCGAGATCTACGGCGGGTATGGCTACACGAAGGACTACCCGGTGGAGAAGTACTGGCGGGACGCCAAGATCGGCAAGATCTACGAGGGGACGAGCAACATGCAGCTGGCGACGATCGCGAAGTCGCTCACGGGGTGAGCCCTCGCGTCCGCACCGGCCTGCTCGTCGCCCTGCCGGCGATCCTCTACGTCGGCACGGTCGCGATCGTCACCGCCGTGTCGAGCATCCGGACGACGGAGCTCACGCGGGACCCCGCGGCCCAGGCGGGCTTCCCGTTCTACTTCGGCGCGTTCAGCCACCTGGGCGTGCTCCTGTGGTGCGCGGCGGCCTCGATCTGCTTCCTCGCGTGGACGCTCCTGGGCGGGGTGGACCGCGAGGCGGCGCGGTACTTCCTGGAGTCCGGCCTGCTGACGGCGCTCTTCGGGCTCGACGACCTGTTCCTCCTCCACGAGGACGCGTTCCCGCGACTCGGGATCGACGAGATGGTGGTGATCGGCGCGTACGGCCTGGCGGGGCTCGCCTACGTCGTGCGCTGGTACGCGCGGATCGTCGGCGGCGGGGCGTCGCTGCTCGTCGCGGCGGTCGTCTTTCTGGGGCTCTCCGTGCTCATCGACCTGTGGGATCCGCCCGACCTCGACATCATGTTCGAGGACGGCTTCAAGCTGCTGGGCATCGGCTGCTGGCTCGGGCACTTCGCACGCGCGGCCGCGCGGGCCCTGCGCCCCCGGCCGGAGGAATTCCTGCTGAAGTCGCCGTGACGGTGTTCGAGCTCGGCTGCTGCATCGTGCGGTCGTGGGTTCCGTCGGACGCGCGGTCGCTGGCCCGCTGGGCGGACAACATCGGCTTCGACGTGTTCGACGACGTGGACCGGTGCACGGCGGAGATCGGGTAGTGGACCGCCGAGCCCTGCTGGGGTCGAGGGATCGCCAGCGCGGCGCTCGGGGCGGTCACGGAGTACGCCTTCGACCGCTTCGACCTGCTCCGCGTCCAAGCGCGGGTCTTCGAGGGCAACGATCCGTCGATGCGCGTCTGGAGAAGGCGGGTTATGTTTGCGAGGGTCGACTGCGCCGGAGCGTGACCAAGGCCGGGCGGACGATCGACTCGTTCCTGGACGCACGCATTCACGACGACGAAAGGAAGGCGCCATGACCGCACCCCTGCTGGCGGCGCTCGCGCTGGCCCTCGCTGCCGCCGCCGGCCCGGCCGCCGCGACCCCCGCCGACACGATCCGGCTCTACGACAACCTGGGCACGCACCACCACGCGATCTCGACGAAGGTTCCGCTGGCGCAGCAGTACTTCGGCCAGGGGCTGCGGCTGACGTACGCGTTCAATCACGCCGAGGCGATCCGGGCCTTTGAAGAGGCCGCCCGGCTCGACCCCGACTGCGCCGTCTGCTGGTGGGGCGTGGCGCTGGCCTACGGGCCGAATATCAACGCGCCGATGGATTCGGCGGGGGGCGTTGCGGCGTGGGCGGCGCTGGAGAAGGCACAGGCGCTGGCGGACAAAGCCAGCGGCGCCGAGCGGGACTACATCGCCGCGCTGGCGAAGCGCTACGCGGCGGGCGCGCCGCCCGCGCGGGCGGCGCTCGACTCGGCCTACGCGAGCGCGATGGCGGACCTGGCCTCGCGTCACCCCGACGACCTCGACGCCGCCACGCTGGCGGCCGAGGCGGCGATGGACCTGCGGCCCTGGAACTACTGGACGCCCGCGGGCGAGCCGCAGCCCGGCACCGCCGAGCTCGTCGCCCAGCTCGAGGGTGTTATCGGACGCAACCCGGATCACCCGGGAGCCTGTCACTTCTACATCCACGCGGTCGAGGCGGTGGCACCGGAGAACGCCGTGCCCTGCGCCGAGCGGCTGGCGGGGCTCATGCCCGGGGCGGGGCACATCGTCCACATGCCGGCTCACATCTACATCCGGGTCGGCCGCTACGGCGACGCGATTGACGCCAACATCCATGCGGTCCACACCGACGAAACGTTCATCGCCGATCAGGCGCCGAGCGGGATTTATCCGGGATTCTATTATCCCCATAACCTCCATTTCCTCGGCCTCGTCTCGATGCTCTCGGGCCGCGGCCAGGCGGCGATCGACGCGGCGCGCCAGGCGGCGGCGCGGATGCCGGTGGAGATCGCCCGCGCCGTGCCCGACGCGGCCGCCTTTCTGGCCTATCCCCACCTCACGCTGATGACGTTCGGCCGCTGGGAGGACGTGCTGGCCGAGCCGTGGCCGCCCGACGACATCACCCTGGCAGCCGGGCAGGTTCACTACGCGCGCGGCGTGGCTTTTGCCGCGACGGGGCGGGTGGCCGAGGCCCAGGCCGAGCTGACCGCGGTGCAGCAGGCGGCGGCGGCGCTCACTGACGGGTGGCCCGCCACGGCGCTCCAGATCGCGAACCATGCGCTGCAGGGGGAGATCGCAGCCCGCCAGGGGCGCCACGAGGAAGCGATCGGGCACCTGCAGGCAGCGGCCGCCCTCGAGGACGGGCTGCCCTATACCGAGCCGCCCTACTGGCACCGGCCGGTGCGCCACACGCTGGGGGCGGTGCTGCTCGACGCCGGCCGCGCGGCGGAGGCAGAGGCCGTCTATCGGGAGGACCTGGCCCGCTTCCCGGAGAACGGGTGGGCGCTCTTCGGGCTGGCGGCGAGCCTGGAAGCGCAGGGCCAGTCCGACGAGGCCGCCGCGGTGCGGGCGCGCTATGCTGTCGCCTGGAATGGGGCCGATGTCACGTTGACGGCTTCGCGCTTCTGACGTTCACGCCCGACACCGGGCGCACTCCAAGGAGGTCTGCATGCAAGGTCCGGCACGCGGTCTGCTGGCTGGTCTCGGCGCCTGGAAGCTGGGCGGCGGCTGCTTCTCGACGGTCCTGATCTTCATTCTTCTGTTCTGGCTGCTCGGCTACGTGTCCTGCTAGAGGGCTTATAGCGCGGGTGGAGATCCCGCTTTCCGCGGGTGGCGGCTCGGTCGTGGTCCGGAGCTGGCACCGTGGTGACGCCGCGTCCCTGGTCCGCCACGCCGATGACCGTGAGGTGTGGCGGAATCTGCGGGACCGGTTTCCCTCTCCCTACACCGAGGGGGACGCCAAACGGTGGCTGCGTGTGGCCAGCCGGGAGGATCCCGGGATGAATTTCGCCATCGCGGTCGACGGGGAGGCGGTGGGGGGGATCGGGCTGGGAGCGCAGCCCGACGTCTTCCGCCGCTCGGTGGAAATCGGCTACTGGCTGGGGCGCCCCTACTGGGGGCGGGGCATCATGACCGAGGCGGTCCGGGCGGTCACCGCCTACGGGTTCGCCACGCTCGACGTGGGCCGCATCTTCGCCGGCGTGTTCGACTGGAATCCGGCGTCGGCGCGAGTGCTGGAGAAGGCGGGGTACACGTTCGAGGCCCGGCTCCGCCGGGACGTCACCAAGGATGGCCACACGCTGGATCGCCTGATGTATGCCGTGACGCGGGAGGACGCATGAGGGCGCGCGCGCTCCTGATCGTCGTCGGACTGGCGGGCGGGCTGACCGGCTGCGACTCGATCAGCGGGCCGGAGGCGTCGGGGCCGCCGCTCACCGTCAACGCCCAGCTGGCGATCCACAGCGGCGATCAGCAGCGCGGGTTCTCGGGCCGCTCGGTCAGCGAGTTTCTTGTGGTGCGGGCCAGCGATCGTTTCGGACGCCCGGTCGAGAACGTGCGGGTCGTCTGGGCCGTCGTCGAAGGGCCGGGACACGTCAGCGTCAAGCGGCAGCGGACGGATGCCGAGGGGCTGGCGGCCGCGAGCCTGTTCCTCGGCGAGGGGGTGGGACTCCGGCGCGTCCGGGCCGCGGCGGAAAACGGTCCCGAAGTCATCTTCACCGCCCAGGCGCGCTAGCCGCCCGCCGCGAAATCTGCCTAGACGATGGCGCGGCCTATCGAAAGAATACCCAGCAGGATCAGGACCGCCGCCAGCACGACCCCCACCAGTGGTAATCCGTACCCTGTCGGCTGGGGCCGGCGCCGGTTCACCACCGCCACCAGGTGGAGCGCCACGGCTGCGCTCGCCATCAGCGCCAGGTGGCCGATGATCCCCGGGGCCACCCGCCCGCCGAAGTAGAGCACCAGGCCGAGCACCACCTGCAGGTCCACCAGGCCGATCAGTCCCGAGAGCAGCAGCGGGGCGGGGCGGCCAAACGGCTTCTTCTGCACCCAGCCCGCCAGGAACGCCACCAGCGTCACGGCGAGCGCGAGTAGCACCAGGTACCGCAGGCCCGAATGGGCCGCAAACAGCGCCGTCATGAGTCCGTTCTCCGCATTAAGCGTTTTTACTTCGGGCGTCGTTTACCCATCCCAAGCCGGACGCCGGGCAATGGACGTTGGCTGGCGTCGATCCGGCATGCCGGCGCGGGAGCCGGGCGGGGTAACCCGCCCGGCACTTTTTTTTTGCCCGAAACGATGTTGCCGACCCACTCCATGTTACGTCGGCCAGAGCCTGACGGCCGCCGCCACCAGCAGAACCGCCAGGGCGCGCTTCGCCCACACATCCGGCACGTGCTGGATGGCGGCCGCGCCCAGGATCGCCCCCACGACGCCCAGCGCTCCCAGCACCGCGGCCGCCCGCCAATCCACGTTGGCGTAGGCGCCGTGACGCCACGTCGCGGCGAGGCTGTTCAGCACCACCGCCGCCAGCGACGTCCCGATCGCCACGTGGATGTCGAAGCGGAACAGCAGCACCAGGATTGGCACCATGAACACGCCGCCGCCGACGCCCAGCGCGCCCCCGAGGAAACCCGCCACCAGGCCGAGCCCGGCGAGACCCAGATACATCATCTGCCCAAGGTAAATACCCGGGCCCCATTCGCGACAGTACATTGCCGCTTCCCCATGGGACGCAATCTCACGCAGCAGATCATTCGCGAGCACCTGGCCGGCGGCGACCCGTCCGTTCCCGGCGGCGAAGTGGGCGTCCGGGTGGATCAGGTGATCACGCCGGACGCGACCGGCGTGCTCTGCTACCTCCAGTTCGAGTCGATGGGACTCCAGCGGGTGCGGCCGAAGCGGGCCGTCGCCTACGCCGATCACGTCGTCTACCACTTCGATCCCAAGAACGCCGCCGACCACCGCTATCTCCAGACCGCCGCGCATAAGTACGGCGCCTGGTTCTCGCTGCCCGGCAACGGCATCTGCCACCAGATCCACCAGGAGCGGTTCGCCGTGCCGGGGGAGACGCTGCTGGGGTCGGACTCCCACACGCCAACCCAGGGCGGGCTCGGCATGCTGGCGATCGGGGCCGGTGGGCTCGACGTCACCGTCGCCCTGGGCGGCGGCCCCTACTGGTTCGAGATGCCGCGGGTGATGAACGTTCGGCTGGACGGCGCGCTGAACGACTGGGTGACGGCCAAGGACATCATCCTCGAGATGCTGCGCCGCTTGAGCGTCAACGGTGGCATCGACCGCATCTTCGAGTACACCGGGCCCGGCGCGGCTTCGCTCTCACCGTACGAGCGGTGCACCATCGCCAACATGGGCACCGAGCTGGGCGCGACGACCTCGGTGTTCGCCACCGATGAAAAGACGCGCGACTACCTGGCGCGCCTCGGCCGGCCGGACGACTTCCGGCTGGTCGCGCCCGACCCCGACGCGACCTACGACGACGAGATGACGATCGATCTCGCCGCGCTCGAGCCGCTGATCGCGTGCCCGTCGATGCCCGACAAGGTGGTGCCGGTGCGCGAAGTGGCGGGGACCCCTATCGAGCAGGTGATGGTCGGCTCCTGCACGAACGGCGGCTATGAGGATCTGCTCGCGGTGGCCCAGATCCTCAAGGGGCAGCGGGTCCATCAGCGGACGAATTTCGTCATCGCCCCGTCGTCGAAGCAGGCGCTCGAGCTGATCGCGCGGGGCGGCGGCGTGGCCGACATCCTGGCCAGCGGGGCGAACCTGAGTGAGGCGACCTGTGGCGCCTGCATCGGGGTCGGCCACGTGCCGGCGCCGGGGCAGCGGAGTCTGCGGTCGTTCAACCGGAATTTTCCGGCCCGCAGCGGGCTGCAGGGTGATCAGGTGTACCTCGCCAGCCCGGAGGTGTGCGCCGTGAGCGCCCTGATGGGGGAACTGACCGACCCGCGGGACTGGAACGGCAAGGGGGGGGCGCCGAAGAAGCCGCTGCCCGAGCGGTTCGATGGCTCGAACGCGGGGATGGTGCCCCCGGCGGCGGATCCCGCCAGCGTGCAGGTCATGCGGGCGGACCACATCACCGACATCCCGCTCTCGGCCCCGCCCACCGACCGGATCCGTGGCGCGGTCCTGATCGTGACCGGCGACGACATCACCACCGACGACATCGTTCCGGCGACGGCCGACATGCTGGCCAACTGGGCCAACATCGATGCGGTCGCCTCGTTCGTCTTCAAGCGGCTCGACCCCGACTTCGGGGCGCGGGCGAAGGCGGCGGCCGGGGGATGGATCGTGGGCGGGGCGAACTACGGCCAGGGCTCATCCCGCGAGCATGCCGCCATGGCGCCGATGTACCTGGGGGTTCGCGGCGTGATCGTCAAGTCGTTCGCCCGGATCCACAAGGCGAACCTGATCAACTTCGGCCTGCTGCCGTTGACGTTCGTCGATCCCGCGGCATACGATCGGATCGTCGAGGGCGACGAGCTGCTGGCCGAGGACGTCCACGCTGGCATTGGCCGGGGCCGGATCACGCTGCGCAATGTGACGCGCGATATGACGTTCGAGACGGCGATCGACCTCACCCCCCGCGAGCGGGAGCTGCTCGAGGCCGGCGGCGTGCTGCCGTGGACCCGGGCGCACGGGGTGGCGGGGAGCTAGACCCTGTCCGCGGCTTCCGGCTGGTCCCACACGCCCGGCCAGAATTCTCGACCCCGCCGACGCATCGCTTCACTCCAGTAGTACGTATCGGGAAGGCGGGGCGTGAGACTCCGCGCCAGGGCGTCCGTTTCGGCGTGGGCAGCGAGCAGGGCGCGAATCTCCCCGGCGATTGCCAGACAATCCCGCCAGGCGTCCTCGCCCCGCACCGGGATGTCCAACACGCCTTCCGGCGATACATAGAGGATCCACCCCTCCCGCTCGAGCGCCCGCGCGTAGAAGGCGACCTGCCGCAGGTCACCCGGGTCCGGGCCGTCAGGGAGCGACCGGCACGACTTGAGATCCACCACGCTCCGCTCGAAGACGTAATCGGCATAGCCGACCAGCGGGACTTCCACGTCCGGGATGGTCAGCCTGACGAACGATTGGCAGCCGGTGATGGCGCCGTGCCGCCGGAGCGGCGCGAGGCCGAGCGGCAACGACTGCAACAGCTCCTCCCGCTCGCGACAGGTCGCCCACTCCAGCGAGAACGCCGACTGGTACTGGAATTGGGTCTCGCCGACCCGCTCGAGCTCCGCCAGGTCCGCGTCCGGATGTCTCACGCCATGCAGCAGAGCGAACTCCAGCGCGTTGCCGCGCCAGGCGGCGGAACCAGACGCACCGCGCACCCCGACGAGGTACTGCAGCGCCCAGCACGCCGGGTCCTCGACGAATAGGTTGAGGCTCGAGGGCGAGAGGGTGCGGAGGCCGTGCGTTTCGAAGGGATTCATCATGCGGGGAGGATAGCGGAACCCCCTGACAGTCACTCCGCCGGGCTCGTCTGTCCCCGACCCCCAGCGGGGCGTATATTGCCTCGCATGAAAAGCGGGTTGACCGGAATTCTGGTAGCGGCTGGTTTCCTCGCCTGCGGCGGGGACGGGGGCGGCGATGCGGCGGCCGGATCGCTCAAGACGTACGCGGAGCGCGAGGTGCTGTTCGTCGACCCCGAGGACGTCGACGCCTATCTCGAGGCGGGCAACGACGACGTCATCTTCGTGGACAACCGCAATGCCTTTTCGTTTACCGAACAGCACATCGCCGACGCGCGACTCATCCCGA